>DASTOI010000548.1:0-4524 GCA_035762585.1 Myxococcota bacterium | reverse complement strand
TGCAGCAGCGGTTCGCCGCCGGTCAGACTGACCTGACGATGCTGCAGCGCCCCTAATGCCTCTGCCGCGGCGGCGATCTCCTCGATCGCGACCGGGTTCTCGCGCTCCACGAACTCGCCGCTCGCGCGCGCGGTCTCGATGCGCGCGCGCTCCGCGGGCCGCCACGTGTGCGGTGAGTCGCACCACGCACAGCGCAGATCGCAGCCCCCGAAGCGGATGAACAGCGTCGACAGCCCCGCGTAGGGCCCTTCCCCTTGGATCGAGGAGAAGATCTCGACGAGGTTCGCGGTGGTCGTCACGCGAGTAACACCAACGAAGGAAGCCGGGCTCAGCCTTCCAAGATCGAGCGGCCCATACCGATCTCGGCGATCAGCGCCTCGAGCCGGGTCGGGTCGCTCGCGAGGCCCTTCACGCGCAGCCGCGCGACGTGGTCCTCGTCCGGCAGCGCCTCGACCCACGAGAACTTCTCCGCGAGGTGCTCGGCCATGCCGGCGACGTCGACGGGCCGCCGGCCCGCGTTGTCTTCGGCCGCGAGCACGAAGGTCGACTCTCCCTCGTGCCGACCGAGCGCGAGCATCGCGCCGAAGCGCTCGCGCGCGATGCGCAGGCACAGATGCAGATCGAGCTCCGCCGGCACGTCGGCCACCACCATCGCGATGCCCGCGAAGTGCACCATCCGGAAATCGCGCGACGCGGTCCATTCCACCTCGGCCGGCGGCGGCGGCACGTCGCAGCGCTCGGCCTCGCGCGCGAGGTCCGAGGGCCGGCCCGCGATCAGCAGCTCGAGCTCCGCGCGCCGCTCGCCCTTCTTCGCGGCGATCTGGCCGAGCCGCCACCACCAGAGCCGTCCCCAACGCTGGAAGTCGTGCGCCGTGAAGCGGCCGGTGACGAGGTCGACCAGCTTGTCGGAGAAGCGGCTGCGGCGGCCGCAGTGCGGGAGCACGAGCGGCAACACGCTGCCCGCGCCCGGTCGCACCCGCGTGTAGGAATCACCGAGCGCCGCGCGCAGCGCGCCGACGTCTTCCGGCGGCCACTCGTGGTGGTCGAACCAAACCAGGCGGCCCTGATAGAGATTGGCCGCCTGAATCACGTCGCGCGCGGGCCGCGCTGCGAACCCCAACAAGTAGATCGGCGTGTCGTCGCGCAGATCGGTCGCGACGGCGCGGAAGAAGTTCATCAGGTCTTCCTGGGGATAGATCCAGATGCCTTCCAGCTGGCGCATCTCGCGCGCCAGCAGCACCGCGGCGACGATCGACTCGCGATCGGCGTGCGCGAGGATCGCGACGCGCCCGCGCGGCAGGCCGCGCTCTTCGATGCGCGTCTCGCTCGTCTCATCCGAGACCGGCGCCGCGGCGCCATCGCGCGACTGCGCGCGCTCGCGCCGGCGCCGCTCGCGCTCGTGGCGGATGCGGTCGAGCTCGGACTCCGGCTCTTCCTCTTCGTCCTCGTAGCGCGGCACGTCGACCGCGCCGAGCTCCGGAACCTCCGCGAGCTCCGGAATTTCACCGTGGTCGTCGCCATCGTCTGCGCTCGCGCCGATCGTCGGAGTGGCAGACGGCTCCTCGTCCTCGTCGCCCTCGCCCGCGCTCTCGCCGCCGCGCCGCTGTCCCCGGCCGCGGCCGCGCCGCCGCCGCCGCCCTCCGCGCCGGCTCTCCTCGCCGCGCGCCTCGAACGGCGGCGTTTCCTCCGCGCCGTTCGCCGTGTCCTCGTCGAGATCGAGCAGCGAGAGCGTCTCGAAGCCGCCTTCGCTCGCGGCGGGTGTCGCTTCTCGTCCGGGCTGCGGAGCCGCCGCGAACGGCTCGTCGGCGACCGCGCCGTCATCGCTCGCGAGATCGTCGAGATCGCCGCTCCGCTCGCCCAGCGGCTCGCCGCCGAACGCCTCCTCGCGGGCGTTGCCGCCGGCCTCATCGGCGCGCATCTCGTCACCGCGTTCCTCGTCGCCGCGCAGCTCCTCGCCGAAGCGGCCGCGTCCGCGCCGGCGCCCGCGGCGACGCCGGCGGCGACGCCCGTCGGCGCCCACCTCGTCGTCGCGGCTGCCCTCGGAACGGGCGAAGTCGGAGTGCGCGCCGCCTTCGGGGCGCGGCGCTTCCGCCGCTGCGACGGGCGCGACGGGCGCGCGCACGAGCGGCGTAGCAGTCGCAACCGGCGCGGCCGCCACGACCGGCGCCGCCGGCGGCGAAGTCGCTCGGGCCGCGAGCGGCGCTGCGACCGTCGTGAACGGGCCCTCGATCGCGCCGGCTCGCATGAGCACCGGACCGTTCGCGATCGCGGCCGCGGCGTCTTCGACGCCGGGAAGCAAATTCAGGCCGGCGACCACGATGCGCGCGCCGTCCAGGACGCGCACCGGCGGCGCCGCCGGCGCCGTGAGCGCGGGCAGCACCGGCTCGAGCGCCGCGCCGGCCTGCATCACGGAGGCGAGCTCCGCGAGCCCCAGCTTCTCGCGCGCCGCGAACACGACCATCGCTCCGTCGTCCGCGACGCCGACGCCGTCTGCCGCCTCCGCGGCTCCGCCGTACGGCCACAGCAGCGAGAAGCGCGGCGCGAGATGCGCGCCGAACGCGCGCGCGAGCCGCGCGCGCAGGCCGTCCTCGCCGTCGCGCGCGTCGCGGTCGGCGAGCCGCTTGCGCACCTGCCCTTCGAGCCGGTCGAGCGCGTCGGCGAGCTGGCCGCCCGCGAGCGCGAGGCGCGAGCGATCGGGCCAGCGCAGCTCGAGGCTCGGCTGCCCGCCGTCGGCGCGCAGCGCGGCGATTGCGGATGCCGCGATCACGAGCTCGAGCTCGCCGCCCGCGCTGCGCAGCGCCCCGCCGTGCTTCGCGGCGAGGCCGCGCATCCCTTCGGCCGCTCGCTCGAACAGCGCGCGCGCTTCCGCGCTCGCGAGGCCGGCGCCGAGGCGCTCGGCCGGCACGAACAGCGCGGCTTCCTCGTCCGGCGCATCCCCGTCGGGCGCGAGCGCGGCTTGCGCGATCACGCGACCGGCCGCGCGCACGTGTCCCGCGAGCCGGCGCGACGCGCCCGTCCAGTCGGGCGACGCCGCCACGAAGCTCGCGTTCGCTTCCGCGACGCCACGCGCCGCCGCGACCGCCAGCGCGAGCGCCGCGTCGAGCCCGCTGCGCGGGCTCACCGCCGCGATCCACTGCGCGCCGTTCGCGTCGCGCGCGCTCGCGAGCAGCGCGAACGTGTCGGGCACCGCGTCGCAGGAAATTCGCGTGACGCTGCCGCCCGGCAGCACGTCGGTCAGCTTGCGGAGCCAGGCCTCGTCGATCGCCGAAGGACGGTTCGAGCTGCTCCGGCGGCGCCCGAAGCGCCCGCGAAATCCAAACATGTGCGACATCCCGGCGCGGCGCGGCGCGCCTGCGCAAATTGGGGGGCTGAACGTCGGTCGGTAGCGACTGGAGCGCGAGGAAACAAGAACGGCGAGACGTTCCTCGCCGCTGCTCACCTCGCCGCGGGCGCCGGCGCGCCCGCGCCCTCGGCCTCGCGCAGCAGCGCATCGAACGCGGGACGCAGCACGCGCTCGAGCAGCGCGCGGGCGACCGGGTTGTCCGCGGGCTTTGCGCTCGCGAACTCGCGCGCCGCCGCGAGGCACGCGCGCGAAGCGGGTTCGTCGCCGCTGCGCCAGAACGAGAACGCGCTCTCGCGGCAGCGATGCGCGGCGACCGCGGCGGCGTCCGCGTCGTAGACCTCGGCGAGCGATTCCGTGAGCCGGTCCTCCATGCGCCCGGCCTTCGTCGCGCCCGAGACGACGAGCGGGCTCGCGAGATCGGCGCGCACGCGCTCGAGAATCGGCAGCACGCGCTCACGCGGCGGCGGCCACGGGCCGAGCTTTCCCTCCGCGACGAGCTTCGCGGCCGCGCTCAGGTCCTCGCGCGAGACGCTCGCGCCGAGCGCGGCCTCGGCGATCTCGCCGGGCAGCTTCGCGCCCGGCGCAGCGCCCGCGACGTGCGCGCGCCATTCGGCGAAGCCGCGCGGCGCCGGGCGGTCCTTCGGCTGGCGCTGCGCGGCGAACGCGACGGCCGCGCGCACCGAATCGGGATCGAGCTCCGCCGCGCCCGCGTTGCTCTCTGCCGCGAGGTCTTCGAGGAAGCGCCGCGCGTTGCCGCGCGCGGCCTGCAGCACGCGGAATCCGGAGATGCCGCGCGCGTCGTCGAACACGACCTCGAACACGCGCGCGCCGCCGTTCGGATGCGGCTCGAGGAAGTACGCCATGCGCAGCCCGGCTGGGTCGATCGCGGAGAGGTACGCGCCGCGGATCTCCTCTTCGACGCGCGCGAGCTTCGCGACCGCCGGCGCGGGCGGTGCGGGCTTCGGCACCGGCGCGCCTGCCGAGCGCAGCCGATGCAGCCAGCGCCGCAGCCCTTTGCGCCCCGGCTTCGTCAGCTGCTCCTCGCGCAAGCCGAGCAGCGCCGCTTGCCCGCGCTCCTCGCCGAGCCACTCCGCGACGAGCTCGTCGGCGTCGTCCGGGCGCTCCGACAGCATCCACGCGAGCACGCGCTGCGCGGCCTCGGGCGACGCGGCCGCGAGCAC
>DASTOI010000547.1:0-2123 GCA_035762585.1 Myxococcota bacterium | reverse complement strand
GCGCGCTCGGCAAGCACGTGCTCGTCGGCATCGCGGCGGCCGCCAAGCCCGAGGACGGCCCCGGCGAGAAAACGCCCGCGGCGCGCGCCGAGGCGGTGCTGCACTTCCATCTCGGGATGTACGGAAAGATCCGCCGCTACGACGGCGCGCGCGTGTTCCCGCGTGAGACCGCGGCGACCTCGCTCTGGCTCGCGCGCGAGGGCGCGCGCTGGATCGTGTTCCGCGCGATGACCGCCGAGCTGCTGCGCCGCAGCGCGCTGGTCGATCATCCGCAGCTCGCGCGCCTCGGCCCCGACATCCTCGCGCCGCGCCTCGATCTCGCGGAAGTCCTCGCGCGCGCCCGCGCCGCGCACCGCGCGACGATCGCAGACCTGCTCGTCGACCAAGCCGTGAGCGCCGGGATCGGCAATCGCTGGAAATGCGAGGCGCTGTTTCACGAACGAATCCATCCCGAGACGCCGCCCGAGCGCTTGCGAGACGATCAGCTGCTCGCGCTCTTCCGCACGGCGCGCGAGCTGATGGCGGAGGCCGTCGCGCGCGGCGGGCGCGACCCGCACTTCCCGACGCCGCGCACCGCGCCGTGGGGGGCGAGCTGGGTCTACGGCCGCGAGGGCGAGCCGTGCCCGCGCTGCGAGGCGCCGATCCGCGTCGCGCGCATGGGCGACGACGCCCGCGGCGTCTGGTGGTGCGCGCGCTGTCAGCGCGCGTGAGTCGACGAATCGGCGAAACGGGTCTGCCCCGGTTTCGCCAATCCCCTGTCGCATACTGCGCGGCCCGATCGGAGGATCCGTGGACCTCTCGCAGTTCTCATTGGAAGGCAAGGTCGCTCTCGTCACCGGCGGCTCGCGTGGCATCGGCGAGGCCACCGCGCTCGCGTTCGCGCGCGCGGGCGCCGACGTCGCGGTCTCGAGCCGCAAGCTCGCCGAGCTCGAGCGGGTCGCCGGCGAGGTGCGCAAGCTCGGCCGGCGCGGGCTCGCGATCGAGGCGCACGCGGGGCGCATGGATCAGCTCGCGCCGCAGGTGGAGCGCGTCACGCGCGAGCTCGGACGCATCGACATCCTCGTCAACAACGCCGGCACGAGCTTCAACGCGCCGGCGATCGACATGGACGAGAAGGCGTGGGACAGCGTGATGAACCTCGACCTGAAGGGTCTGTTCTTCCTGTCGCAGGCCGCGGCGCGTGCGATGCGCGCGCAGGGGAGCGGCGGCGCGATCATCCACATCGCGTCGGTCAGCGGGCTCAAGCCGCAGGTTCCGACCGCTCACTACTCGATCGCGAAGGCGGGCGTCGTGATGGCGACGAAGGCGATGGCCGTCGAGTGGGCGGAATTCGGGATCCGCGTGAACTGCATCGCCCCCGGCGCGATCGAGACGCGCCTCTACAACGCGATCTGGTCGGTGTTTCCCGGCGAGCAGGCGCAGCGCGCGAAGGACGCGGCGTCCGCGCGCTTCCCGCTGGAGCGCGTCGGCCAGCCGCGCGAGATCGCCGACGCATGCGTGTTCCTCGCGTCGAACGCCTCCAGCTACCTGACCGGCGAGACGATCGCGATCGACGGCGGCGCGCTGCTCGTGTGAGCGAGCGCGCTTGCGGAGCGCCGCGCGTGCTGCCGCCGCGAGCGGAGCTGCGCGCGCCGTAATCAGTGCGCCGGCGTCTCGGAGCGCGCCTCGCGCCGGTCTCGGCTCATCCGCGCCGCGCGGCGCGCGAGCCCGCCGTGGCACGCGGCTTGCTCTTCCGAACGTCATCGGTCTCGCAGTCGCGAGGCGAGGAACGCGACATGAAGCTGACGGTCGACTCCCGAGCACGAGGCATGATCGCTTAGGTCGCAGCTGGTCCCCTGCGCCTAACACCAGCCCCCGCTCCGCGGCAACGCGGGGCGGGGGTTCCTGGGCGCGCGAAGCGCGCGCCAGGAACCGGTCTTCCCCTTTTTTACTTCGCTCGCGTCCGAAGACTCCGGCTCGCTGCGCGCTTCACTTGCGTAGCTCGTCCTTTGCAGCGAGGTCGATTCGGCATCGTGGTCACCGCGACCGAACTCTCAGCTCGTGGCTCCGCGCTCCGTCAGTCCCAACGCCGCATCGAGCGCGGGCCACTCGACCGCGCTCTGGGCAGCGAACGCCGCGAGCAG
>DASTOI010000546.1:0-2168 GCA_035762585.1 Myxococcota bacterium | reverse complement strand
CCGCCCGCTCGAGGCGGCGCTGCGGCGCGCCGCCGCGCGCGGCGAGCTCGCGCCGGGCATCGACCTCGATCTCGCCGCCGACCTGATCGTCGGCCCGATTGCGGTGCGGCTCTTCTTCCGTGGCATGAAGATCCACCCGAGCATGGTCGATCCGATGGTCGATCTCGCGCTCGGCGGCATCCGGCGCGCGGGCGCGAACGGGGAGTAACGAGTGGCGCGCTACGCGTACGAACGCCTCAGCTACGAGGGCGCGGCGCTACTTGCGAGCGAGACCTCGCGCCACGTCGCGCATGCGGCCACGACGCTCGTGTTCGACGCCGGGCCGCTCGCGCGCCGCGGGGGCGGCGTCGACTTCGACGCGATTCGCGCCGCGATCGAATCGCGCCTGCATCTCGTGCCGGTCTACCGCCGCAAGCTGCGGCGCGTCCCGATCGAGAACCACCCGGTGCTCGTCGACGACCGCGAGTTCAATCTCGACTACCACCTGCGCCACACCGGCATCGCGCAGCCGGGCGATCTCGCGCAGCTGCAGCGCGTCGTCTCGCGCCTGCTCGCGCAGCGCCTCGATCGCTCGCGCCCGCTCTGGGAGTGCTGGGTGCTCGAGGGCCTCGCGCAGGGCCGCTTTGCGCTCGTCGTGAAGCAGCACGCGGTGCTCGCGGAGGCGAGCGGCGACCTGATGCAGGTGCTGCTCTCTCCCGATCCGAACGAGGCCTTCGAGGCCGCGCCGCCGTTCGTGCCGCGCCCGATGCCGTCGGCGGCGGAGCTCGTGCGCGACGAGGTCGTGCGCCAGCTCCGCTTGCCGCAGAAGGCGCTGCGGCGCCTCAGCGCGTTCGTGCGCGAGAGCGACTCTTTCGGACGCGAGCTCCGGCGGCGCGCTCATGGCGTCGCGAACTTGCTCGGCTACTCGATCCGCGAGCTGCACGAGACGCCGCTCTCCGGCGAGCCCGGCCCGCATCGCCGCTTCGAGACGCTCGTGATCCCGCTCGCCGACGCGAAGCTCGTGCATGCGGAGCTCGGCGGCAGCGTGCACGACGTGCTGCTCGCGGCCGTGGCCGGCGCGGTCGGCGCCTACTTCCGCGCGCGCCACATGAACCCCGCCGTGCTCGATTTCCGCGCGGCGGTGCCGGTGAGCCTGCGCAGCGGCAACAAGAACGAGGGCGTCGGCGAGTGGATCCTCGATCTCCCGATCTGGGAGAGCGATCCGGTGCGGCGGCTCGAAGAGGTGCGCCGCCTGACGGACGAGCTGAACCGTGAGAGCCCGGCGCTCGGCGCGCGCACGCTGAACAGCGTCGCGAAGTGGACGAGCTCGCGGCTGCTCGCGCAGGGCGTGCGCGCGATCTCGGAGCGCACGCCGGTGAACATGCGCATCGCGAACGTGCCGGGCCCGCAGACACCCGTGTATCTGCGCGGCGCGAAGCTGATCGAGGCGTACGGCTCGGTTCCGCTCTCACGCAGCGGCGGGCTCGGCATCGCGATGTTCAGCTACGACGGCAAGCTCTGCATCGGCGTGAACGCGGACTACGACCGCGTCGCCGATCTCGAAGCGTTCGCGGCGCTGCTCGCCGAGGCGATGCGCGAGCTCGTCGCCGCTGCTCGCCGCCGCGCGCGCAAGCTCAAGCTCGTGAGCGACGCCTCTTAGGCGCCGCCGCGCGCCGCGGCCGCGCGACCGGCAGCATGTCGGTCTCGCGCAGCGCGCTCTCCAGAAACGGCGGAATGCCGGCGTCGCGCAGGCCCAGAATGTGTCCGCCCTGAAACCAATGGATCGCGGGGCGTTCCCAGTGCCGCCACAGCGCGCGCGCCTGATCGGGCCGCGCGATGCGATCCGCGACGCCGGCGTAGATGAAGCGCCCGTCGCGCGGAATCTTCGGCGTGAACGCGAGCGGCGAGACGACGTGCGTGATCTCGCGGACGAGCTGCCAATCGAGCGCGAAGTCGCGGTCGTAGCGGCGCATGATCCACGGCTCGTTGTCGCGCGCGAAGCACGCGAAGTCGACCGCGGGGATGCCGGCGATCACGCAGCGCAGCTCGTCCTCGAGCGAGCAGACCAGCGCCGAGACGTAGGCGCCGAGCGAGAGGCCGAACAGCCCGATCTCCGCGTCGCCCTGTGCGCGCACCCACGAGATCGCACGCCGCACGTCCCATACCGCCTGAGCGAACAGCAACACCAT
>DASTOI010000545.1:0-2214 GCA_035762585.1 Myxococcota bacterium | reverse complement strand
CGGCGAGCAGCGCGATCGACGCAAGCGCGCCGAGCGCCTTCAGCGCGGCCGAGAGCATCGCGCCTCGCTCACGCGGGCCGTGTCGCGGCGAGACAGACGAGCGGCGCTCGCGTGATGTCGCGGCTGCGGCGGCGCGCGAGGCCGAAGAGCGGCTCGGCCCAGCGCGGCGCGGGCGTCGCGACTGCGCTCTCGCTCAGCGCGAAGCCGGCGTCGCGGACGAGCGCGACGTAGTCGGCAGCGCTCCGGCTCGCTCCGCGCGGGTGGCGAAAGAGCAGCCGGACCCACGCCATGCGCAGGAACGGCGCGCACGACTCCGCCAGCAGCAAGACACCGCCCGGCGCGAGCACACGGCGGAATTCAGAGAGCGCGGCGGCAGGCGCGCTCACGTGATGCAGCGTCTGATGACACAGCACGAGGTCGAACGCGGAATCCGGGAGCTCGAGCTTGCGCACGTCGCCAAGCCGAGCCTCGCCCTCGGCGGCGTGCTCGCGGCGCGCGCGCGCGATCAGCGCGGCGTCCGCGTCGACTCCGGTCACGCTGCTCGCGCCGAAGCGCTCGCGCAGCAGTCGAAACGCGAGGCCGCACCCGCAGCCAGCGTCGAGAACGCGCGCGAAGCGCGCGCGCGGGCGCGCGAGGCGCTCGAGCACATCCAGCGTCTCGAGCAGCACGTACTGACGCCAGAGGCGCGTGCTCTGGAACCACACGCCGAAGCGCGACTCGGGCACGTCGTGCGGAGCGAGCGGCGTCGCGGCATCGGCGCTGGCGCGGAACATGTGCGCAGCAGACGCGAGATCGCGCGCGGAGTCAACTCCGGCGCTCGTATACTGCGCGCCTTTGCGGAGGCGCGGATGAAGCTCGGCCTGTCTCTCTCGTGGGCGAATCCGCGCGTCGAGCTTCCGGTCGAGCGCGTGATTCGCGCCGAGCAGCTCGGCTACGACTCGGTGTGGACCGCGGAGATCTACGGGCAGGACGCGATCACGCCGCTCGCGTACCTCGCGGCGCACACGAAGCGGATCCGGCTCGGCACCGCGGTGATCCAGACGGCCGCGCGCACGCCGGCGGCGACCGCGCTCGCGATGGCGACGGTCGATCAGCTCGCCGGCGGCGGGCGCGTGATCATCGGCCTCGGCCTCTCCGGCCCGCAGATCGTCGAGGGCTGGTACGGGACTCCGTGGGGCAAGCCGAACGCGCGGCTGCGCGACTACGTCGAGATCGTGCGCAAGGTGTTACGGCGCGAGGGTCCGGTCGCGCACGACGGCCCCGAAATTCAGCTGCCCTATCGCGGCCCCGGCTCCTCCGGGCTCGGCAAGCCGCTGAAGAGCGTGCTGCACACCGATCCCGCGACGAAGATCTTCCTCGGCACTGGCCAGCCCGCGAACGTCTCCCTAACAGCCGAGCTCGCCGATGGCTGGCTGCCGATGGGATACAACCCGGAGACGAAGCAGATCTTCCGGCCGTGGCTCGAGCTCGGCTTCGCGCGCGCCGGCGGCGGAAAGGGGCTCGGCAAGGGCTTCGAGATCCAAGGCGGCTGCCAGGTGAACGTCACCGACGACGTGCGCGGCGCGCTCGACGCGCTGAAGCCGTTCATCGGCCTCTACGTCGGCGGCATGGGCGCGCGCAGCAAGAACTTCCACAAGGAGATGATGAAGCTGCGCGGCTTCCCCGAAGCGGCCGAGCGCATCCAGGAGCTGTTCCTCGCCGGCAAGAAGGCGGAGGCCTTCGCCGCGGTGCCGGACGAGTACGTCGATCAGGGCGCGCTGATCGGCCCGCCCGCGCGCATCCGCGAGCGCTTCCGAGCCTGGCGCGATCTCGAGGGCCTCACCGGCCTCACGCTGCACACCGAGCAGGAGCGTGCGATCGAGCTGATGGCGGAGATCGCGGAGCTGAAGCCGAGATGAAGCGGATCCGCGCGGTGCTCTTCGACTTTGGCGGCGTGTTCACGCCCAGCCCGTTCGACGGGGCGCGCGATTACGGCACCGCGATCGGCGCGAGCCCGGAGCGCGTGCTCGAGCTCGTGTTCGGGCCGTATCACGAGGACACGGATCATCCGTGGCATCGCCTCGAGCGCGGCGAGATCGCGCTCGCGGACGCGCGCGCGGCGATCGTCGAGCTCGGCCGCGTCGAAGGCATCGACTCCGATCCGTTCAAGCTGTTCGCGTCGATGGCGAGCGGCGCGCGCGGCGCGTACGACGCGATGATCGGGCGCGCGCGCAG
>DASTOI010000544.1:0-6882 GCA_035762585.1 Myxococcota bacterium | reverse complement strand
GGTGATTCCGCTCGCGACGCCGCTGCGCGCGGACGAGCCGAGCGAGCCGCTCGCGCCGGAGGTGGCGGTGATGAACGCGCCTTCCGCAGAAGGCTCGGCGTTCGCGGTGCCGCGCGTGCTCGGCAGCGAGGCGGAGGGGTGAGCGCGCGAACCGATCCGCTCGGGACGCTCCCCGAGCTGCGCGCGGCGCTCGACGCGGGCGCGGTCACGTCGGCGCAGCTCGCGGAGCGCGCGCTGGCGCGCGGTGACGAGCTCGATGCGCGTCTGCACGCGCTGCTGTTCCCGCGCGGCGAGCGCGCGCTCGCGGAGGCAGCCGAGGCGGATGCGCGCCGCGCGCGCGGCGAGCGGCTCTCGCCGCTCGACGGCATCCCGCTCGCGATCAAGGACTGCATCGTGCAGGCCGGCGAGCCGGCGACCGCGGCGTCGCGAATTCTCGATGGTTACGTGTCGCCGTTCGATGCGACCGCGGTCGCGCGCCTGCGCGCGGCGGGCGCCGTCATCGTCGCGCGCACGAACATGGACGAGTTCGCGATGGGCTCGTCCACCGCGCACTCTTGTTACGGACCGACGCGAAATCCGTGGGACGCGGAGCGCTCGCCAGGCGGATCGTCGGGCGGCTCCGCGGCGGCGGTCGCGGCGGGCATCGTGCCGCTCGCGCTCGGCAGCGACACTGGCGGCTCGGTACGCCAGCCGGCCGCACTGTGCGGCATCACCGGCATGAAGCCGACCTACGGCCGCGTCTCGCGCTACGGGCTGATCGCGTTCGCGTCGTCGCTCGAGGGCATCGGCACGTTCGGCCGCAGCGCCGCGGACTGTGCCGCGCTGCTCGACGCGATCGCCGGCCACGACCCGGCGGATTCGACCTCGCTGCCCGAGCCGCCGCCGCGCGCCAGCGCTTCGCTGACCGGCGACGTCTCGGGCCTGCGCATCGGAATTCCGCGCGACGTGCTGGCGCTGCCCGGCGCGTCGCCCGCGGTCGTCGAGCGCGTGCTCGCGGCTGCCGACGTGCTCGCACGCGCGGGCGCGAAGCTCGTCGACATCGAGCTGCCGCACACGCGCTATGGGATCGCCGCTTATTACGTGATCGCCACCGCCGAGGCCTCGAGCAACCTCGCGCGCTTCGACGGCGTGCGGTACGGGCTGCGCGCTCAGGCGAAAGGCGGCGTGACGGAGATGATCGAGGCGACGCGCTCCGAGGGCTTCGGCGCCGAGGTGAAGCGGCGCGTGCTGCTCGGCACCTACGTGCTCTCCGCGGGCTACTACGACGCCTACTACAAGAAGGCGCAGCGCGTGCGCACGCTCCTGCGCCGCGATTTCGAGCGCGCGTTCGCGGCCTGCGAGCTGATCGCGATGCCGACCTCGCCCGAGGTCGCGTTTCGTTTCGACGCGAAGGCGGACCCGCTCTCCGAGTACCTGGCCGACGTGTTCACCGTGCCCGCGAACCTCGCCGGCGTGCCGGCGATCTCGCTGCCGTGCGGGAGCGCGCGCCCCGACGGCGGCGGGCCCGAGCTGCCGGTCGGGCTCCAGCTGTTAGGGAGGCCGCTCGAGGACGCCGCCGTGCTGCGCGCGGCCGACGCATTCCAGCGACTCACGGATCACCACCTGCGGAGGCCGCCACCGTGAGCTTCGAGGTCGTGATCGGGCTCGAGGTGCACTGCCAGCTGCGCACGCGCAGCAAGCTCTTCTCGAGCGCGCCGGTGCGCTTCGGCGGCGCGCCGAACACGAGCGTCGCGCCGCTCGACATCGCGCTGCCCGGCACGCTGCCGGTGCTGAACGGCGTAGCGGTCGAGCTCGCGATCCGCGCCGCGCTCGCGACGCACTGCACGGTGCACGAGCGCTCGATCTTCGCGCGCAAGAACTACTTCTATCCGGATCTGCCGAAGGGCTATCAGATCTCGCAGTACGAGCAGCCGCTCGCGACCGGCGGATGGGTCGAGCTCGATGCCGCGGACGGCGCGCCGCGCCGCGTCCAGCTCACGCGCATCCACATGGAGGAAGACGCGGGCAAGTCCATCCACGAAGGCGCCGCGAACGACACGCTGATCGATTTGAATCGCGCGGGAATTCCGCTGATCGAGATCGTGTCGGAGCCGGACCTGCGCTCGGCCAGCGAAGCGGCCGAGTATCTGCGCAAGCTGCGCGAGATCGTGCGCGCGGTCGGCGCGTCCGACGCCGACATGGAGAAGGGGCAGTTCCGCTGCGACGCGAACGTCTCGCTGCGCCGCGCGGGCGAGTCGAAGCTCGGCACGCGCACCGAGATCAAGAACCTGAACTCGTTCCGATTCGTCGAGGCGGCGATCCAGCGCGAGGTGCGGCGCCAGACGGAGCTGCTCGAGAGCGGCGGCGCCGTCGTGCAGGCGACGCTCGGCTACGACGCCGAGCGCGATCGCCTGAGCGTGATGCGGATCAAGGAGAACGCGGACGACTACCGCTACTTCCCGGATCCCGACCTGATTCCCGTCGTGATCCCGGCGGCGCGCATCGAGGCGATCCGCGCCGCGCTGCCCGAGCTCGCGGATGCGCGCGCGCGGCGCTTCGTCGCGCAGTACGAGCTCGCTCCCAAGGACGCGGCGCTGATCGCGGCGGACTCGGCGCTCGCCGCGTGGTTCGAGGCGGCCGCGAAGGCGCACGGGCAGGCGAAGAGCGTCGCGAACTGGCTGCTGCGCGACGTGCTCGCCGCGCTCCGGGAGCAGGGCGCCGAGATCGAGCAGGTGAAGCTCGCTCCCGAGGCATTCGCCGCGCTGGTGAAGCTCGCGGACGAAGGCGCCGTGACCGCGAAGAACGCGCGCACATTGCTGGCCGAGCTGTTGTGGACCGGCGGCGACCCCGCGCGCGCGATCGCCGAGCGCGGGCTCGCCGCCGTCTCGGACGCGGGAGCGCTCGAGGCGGTCGCCGACGACGTGATCGCCGCGAACGCGAAGGCGGTCGCATCGTTCTGCGCCGGCGACGAGAAGTCGCTGAACTTCCTGATGGGCCAAGTGATGCGCCGCACGCAGGGCAAGGCCGATCCCGCGGCGGTGCGAGAGATTCTTTCGCGCAAGCTCGGGAGGTGATCGAGGGGGTGACGCCATGAAACTCGCGCTTCGCCTGTTGTTGGGGCTCGCCGCGCTGCTCGTGCTGGCCGTGATCGCGCTCGCGATCGCGCTGCCGCGGCTCGCGCAGCGCCCGGAAGTGCGCGACGAGATCGCGCGCGCAGCGCTCGAGCGCACGGGCCGCGAGCTGCGCTTCGGCGAGCTCGACGCCGGCATCCTGCCGCCGCGCCTGATCGTCGCGAGCCCCGAGCTCATCGCGCGCGAGGGCGAGGCGCCGCTGCGCGCGGATCGCATCTCGCTGAGCCTCGCGCTGCTGCCGCTGCTCGCGGGCCGGATCGGCGTCGACACGGTCACGCTCGAGGGCGCGGACCTCACGTTCGCGCGCACGCCGAACGGCTTCGAGCTGCCGGTGCAGATCGCCGCCGCCGAGACGCCGGAGGCGGAGAGCAGCGTCGACCTCACGGTCGGCGAGGTGCGCGTCAGCGACTCGCGCGTCGCGCTCGCCGACCGCATCGCGGTCCCCGAAACGGTCTGGCAGCTCGAGGACGTCGCCGCGCGCGCGAGCGGCAGCCTCACTGGGCGCATCACGTTCGACGCGGAAGCGAAGCTCGCGAGCGGCGGCGAGCTCGCGGCCTCCGGGAAGCTCGATGACGGAGAGCTCGGCCTGCAGGTGAAGCTCGCCGGCTTCGCGCTCGCGGCGGCGAAGGCGTACTTCCCGGAAGACGCGGCGGGCGCCGGCGAGGCCGACTTCGAGCTCGACTTATCAGGGCCGACGGATGCGCTCGCGGGCCCGCTCTCGGGGAACCTCGATGCGGCCCAGCTCGACTTCGGCGACAGCTTCCGCAAGCCGGCCGGCGAGACGCTGCGGATCACCGGGACTCTGGCGCTGCGCGGCGACGACATCGCGCTCGAAGACGGCAGCCTCGCGCTGCGCGATCTCGAGACGCCGCTCGCCGTGACGATGGCCGACAAGACGAGCGCGACGCTCGCCGGCGGATCGCTCGAGCTCGCCGGCTGGGATGCGATCCTGCCCGCGCTCGAAGGCCTCGGCCTCACCGGCAAGCTCTCGTTCGAGCGGCTCGCGGTCGGGATGGATCCGCTCTCGCTGCGCGGAACGATCGGACTGGACGAAGTGGCGCTGCCGCTCGCGGAAGGCCAGAACGCGGTCGTCTCGATGAAGCTCGAGGGCTCGGGCGACGCGATCCGCGGCTCCGGGCCGCTCACGATCGGTGGCCAGAAGATCGAGCTCGCGCTCGGCGTCACGCGTCTCTCGCGCGACATGCAGCTCACGTTGAACGCGCGCGCCAAAGACCTCGACAGCGGCGCGGTCGCCACCGCGTTCGGCGCCCCCAAGGATTCGCTGAGCGGCCCGCTCGATCTCGACGCGAAGCTCGCCGCGCCGCTCGGCGGCGAGGCGGCGCTCGTCGACGCGTTATCAGGCCCGCTCACGTTGGAGATCGCGCCGGGGCGCATGCCCGGCGTCTCGCTGTTCCGCAATGCGATCGACGCGCTCGGCGGCGTCGCCAGCGCCGCGGCGCTGTTCGGCAAGCAGGGCGCCGGCAGCACGCTCGAGAAATTCTACGAGGACGAGTTCGAGAGCCTCGGCGGGACGTTCACGCTCGGCGGCGGCAAGGCGACGACCGACGACCTCGCGCTGCTCTACCGCGACTACCGCGTCGATCTGACCGGCGACGTCGCGCTCGCGGACACCGCGCTCGATCTCGAGGGCACGCTGACGATCTACGAGGCGATCGATCAGGCGATCGCGGGCGCCGCGACTACGGGTGAAGCAGCGACCGCCGCGCCGACCCCGCGCGCGGTGAAGCGCGAGCTGCCACTCGCGCACGTCGGCGGGACCGCGAACGCGCCGAGCGTCTCGATCTCGCCCAAGGCTGCGCTCGCGTTCACGACCGCCTATCTCGGCGGCGGCAAGCTGCGTGAGAAGCTCGACGAGAGCGTGCCCGGAGCGGGCGACGTGCTCGATGCGCTCGGCGGCTTCCTCGGCGGGAAGAAGAAAGAAGAATCGGAATGAGCTGGCGCACGCTGCGCTGGCACGCCGGCGCCGTGCTCCTTCTGGATCAGCGCGCGCTGCCGGAGCGCGAGCAGGAGCTCGCGTGCGGCACGGTCGAAGAGCTCGCGAGCGCGATCGAGCAGCTCGTCGTGCGCGGCGCGCCGGCGATCGGCTGCGCGGCGGCCTACGGCGTCGCGCTCGCGGCGCAGCGCAGCGAGGCGCGCTCGCTCGCCGCGCTCGCGCGCGAGCTGGCGGATGCGCGCGCGCGGCTGCTCCGCACGCGACCCACCGCGGTGAACCTCGCGTGGGCGCTCGCGCGCATGCAGCGCTGTGAGGAACGCGCGGCGCGCGCGCAGGAGGCGAGCGTGGCGTCCGTCGCGAGCGCGCTGCTCGCCGAGGCACACGCGCTCACTGCCGAGGACGAGCGCATCTGCCGCGCGCTCGGGCGCGCCGGCGCGGAGCTCGTGCCCGACGGCGCGCGCGTGCTCACGCACTGCAACGCGGGCGCGCTCGCGACCGCCGGTTACGGCACCGCGCTCGGCGTCGTGCGCGCCGCAGTCGAGGCGGGCCGGCGCGTCTCGGTGCTCGCGGACGAGACGCGGCCGTTTCTGCAGGGCGCGCGGCTCACCGCGTGGGAGCTCCAGCGCGACGGCATTCCGGTCACGGTGATCGCCGACGCGATGGCGGCGCACCTGATGCGCGGCGGCGAGATCGATCTCGCGATCGTCGGCGCGGATCGCATCGCCGCGAACGGCGACGTCGCGAACAAGATCGGCACCTACGGCCTGGCCGTCGCCGCACACCACCACGGCATCCCGCTGATCGTCGTCGCGCCGACCTCGACGCTCGACGCCTCGATCGCATCGGGCGCGGAGATCCCGATCGAGGAGCGCGCTCCCGAGGAGGTTTCGTCGCGGTTCCGGGCGAGGAACCCGGCTTTCGACGTGACTCCGGCCGAGCTCGTCGACGCGATCGTGACGGAGCACGGCGTCCACCGGGCGCCGTACGCCGACTCGCTCCCGCTCGCGCTCCCCGCAGGCCGATGATCCTCGACGAAGTCGACGCGGGAACGCGCGAGACGCTCGAGCGGTTCGGGTTCGACCCGGTCCAGTTCGAGGACCTTCGCGCGCGGGTCGCCTCGGGTGAGCTCTCTCCGGCGTCGAACGTGGTCAAGGGCGCGTTGGAGCCGCCGCGGCCCGACGACCTGACACGGTTGCCCGAGCCGGGAGACGATAGGTACGAGGCGGCGCGCGACGCGGGGCTCGACGCGCTGCGCGCGGGCGCGGTCGCGCAGGTCGTGCTCGCCGGAGGGATGGCGACGCGGTTCGGCGGCGTTGTGAAGGCGGTCGTCGAGGCGGTCGACGGGCGGAGCTTTCTCGAGGTCAAGCTCGCTGAGACCCACGAGCTCGAGCGGGCGCTCGGAGCGGAGGTGCCGGTCGCGCTCATGACGAGCTTCGCGACCGACGACGTGATCCGTGACTACGTGGCTGAGCGCGACCTCGGCGAGCCGATCCGCTTCCACCAGTTCGTCTCGCTCCGACTCGAGCCGGACGGCGACCTCTTTCGCGACGGCGAAGGGCGGCCGTCGCTGTACGCGCCGGGGCACGGCGACCTCTTCCGCGCGCTCCGCGGGTCGGGCGCCCTCGGCGAGCTCCGTGCGCGGGGCGTCCGCGTCGTGACCGTCTCGAACGTCGACAACCTGGGTGCGCGCGTCGACCCGTCGGTGATCGGCATGCACCTCCTCGGCGGCCGGCCGTACACAGCCGAGGTTTCGCGGAAGTCCGGTGACCTCGGCGGCGCGCCCGTCCGGGTCGACGGCCGGCTGCAGCTCCTCGAGGG
>DASTOI010000543.1:0-9861 GCA_035762585.1 Myxococcota bacterium | reverse complement strand
CGTGCGCGTCGGCGTAACGGGCCGCGCGCGTCTCCTTCAGGATCCCGACGAGATGAATCCACGCCGTGCAGCCCTCGGCCGCGCGCGCGAGCGCATCCACGTCGCGAAGGTCGATGACGCGCACGTCGGCGCCCGTGCCGGCGAGCGCGGCGGCCGCGCGCTGCGAGCGAACCAGCGCGCGCGCGGGGCCCGCAGCGCCGCGCAGCAGGCTCTGCCCGATGCGCCCGTTCGCGCCGGTCACGACGAGCGAGTCCGCAATCACGAACGGCACCTTATCACCGACGAGTGGCGCGAACGCATCCGCTTCCCGCGCGGCTCGCTCGTAGAAGAGACAGAACCGCCGAGTGCGCATAGCCTCCGAGGCGGCAGTTCCGGCGAGCGGCCCCGCACCGCGAGGTGGTGCAGGCCGCGCGCAGCGAGGCGAAGCCGAGCGGAGTTCGGAACGGAAGTGGAGCGCATCCCCGACGAGCTGCTCGCGCGCTTCGTGCGCGGCGTGAACCTCATGCCGGGCACGCTGCGGGATCAGCTCGGCAGCGCGCCGACGCTGCTCGTCTTCCTGCGCCACTTCGGCTGCCCCTTCTGCAAGCAGACGCTCGCGGACCTGCGCGACGTCACGCAGCGCGTCGCCGGTTATCCGCCGGTGCTGTTCTTCTATCAGGGGACGCAGAACGAGGGCCGCGGGTTCCTGCGCCGCTACTGGCCCGACGCTCGGGCGGTCGCCGATCCGGACGGCGTGTTCTACGACGGGCTGGGCGTCGGCCACGGCGGGCTCGCGCAGATGTTCCATCCCGGCGTGTTGCCGGCGCTCGCGCGCGCGGCCGTGAACGGGCACATCGGCGGCGACGGCCCCTCCGGCGATTCGCGGCGAATGCCGGGCCTGTTCGTCGCGCGCGGCGGCGAGATCGTGTGGTCGCACCGCGCGCGCCACCAGGCGGATCACCCCGCGTTCGGACGCATCCCGCGGCTCGCGGGGCTCTCGGCGAGTCCCTAACGACTCCGGCGGCGCGCGAGTGCGATCGGTCCGATCTATCAGGGAGCAGAAGTGTTCTTCCCGGTCCGCGATGAAAACCCGACGCTCGACGCCTCGGTGGCGACGATCGCGCTGATCGGGCTGAACGTCTTCGCGTGGGTGTTCATCCAAGGCCTCGGCGAGGAGACGCGGCTCACGGCTTCGGTGTGCCGGCTCGGCGCGATCCCCGGCGTGCTGCTCGGCAATTACGAAGAGGCGGCGGCCCTCGCGGCGCAGCTCGGCTCGCCGTGTCCGATCGCGCCGCGAGCCGACTGGGCGACCGTCCTCACGTCGATGTTCATGCACGCCGGCTGGCTGCACCTGATCGGGAACATGTGGTTCCTGTGGGTGTTCGGCGACAACGTCGAGGACGCGATGGGCCACGCGCGCTTCGGCGTGTTCTACGTGTTATGCGGCTTGGCGGCGTTCTTCGCGCAGGCGTTCGCCGACCCGGTGAGCCCGGTGCCGATGGTCGGCGCGTCGGGCGCGATCGGCGGCACGCTCGGCGCGTACGCGCGGCTCTATCCGCACGCGCGCGTGCACGTGCTCGGCCTGTTCTTGTTCTTCTTCCGGCGCTTCGTCGTGCCCGCGTTCGTCGTGCTCGGGCTGTGGTTCGTGATCCAGATCCTGAGCGGCTTCCCCGGGCTCGGCACATCGGCGGCCGGCGGCGTCGCGTTCTGGGCGCACGCCGGCGGCTTCCTTGCGGGCCTCGTGAGCGTCGGCTTGTTCACCGACCCCGAACGCCTCGAGCTGCACAAGGTCCACCGCTTGGGCCGCCACCACCGCCGCGAGCCCGACGAAGACGCCTGGAGCTAGCGCGCTCGCAATAGGTCGCGGATCTCCGTCAGCAGCTTCACGTCCGCAGGCGCCTCGGCCGGCGGCGTGGGCGCGGCGGCTTCCTTGCGCTTCGCGGCGTTCATCGCCTTGATGATCAGGAACAGCACGAACGCGATGATCGCGAAGTCGATGATCGTCTGGATCAGCTTGCCGATGCCGAGCGCGGCGTCGCCGTGGATCGGGACCTTGTAAGCGGAGAAGTCGACGCCGCCGGTGACCGTGCCGACCACCGGCATGATCAAATCGTCGACCACCGACGCGACGATCTTTCCAAAGGCGCCGCCGATCACGACGGCGACCGCCAGGTCGACGACGTTGCCGCGCATCGCGAACGCTCGGAACTCGGAGAGCATGGACATCGCGATCCTCCTGCCCGCCCAACAACTCCGCGGGTGGAGTCACCCTATCACGGCGCGTCTGTCACGAGGCGGGTGCGAGCGAGACCACGATCGACTTGAACGCCGGCGTCAGGCTCTTGTCCGCGAACTGCCCGATCGGCACGAGCGGATTCGCCTCGGGGAAGTAGGCGGCGACGCAGCCGAGCGGCATCTCGTACGCCACCGCGCGCAGCCCGCGCAGCGTGCGGCGCTCCTCGCCGTTCTCCCCCGTCCAGTGGCTGGTCACGTCGACGCGCTGCTCCGGCGTGAGGCCGAGCGCAGCGAGGTCGTCCGGGTTCGCGAGCAGCACGCGGCGGTCGCCGCTGATGCCGCGATAGCGATCGTCGTCCGAGTAGACCGTGGTGTTGAACTGATCGTGGCTGCGGATCGTCATCAGGATCAGCCGACCTTCCGGCACCTCGAGCTGCGGCAGCGCGACGACGCGCAGCTCCGCCTTGCCGCTCGGCGTCGTGAAGCGCCGTTCCGCAGGCGGCCGCGGCAGTACGAAGCCGCCGGGCTCGCGCACGCGCTCGTTCATCTGCTCGCAGCCCGGGACGACGCGCGCGATCCGCTCGCGGATCTCGTCGTAATCGTTCGCGAAGCGCTCCCATGGCGCCGCGGTCTTCTCGCGCAGCGCCGCGCGCGCGATCCCGGCGACGATCGCGACCTCGCTCAGCAGCTCGTCCGAAGCCGGCGCGAGGCGGCCCTGCGAGCGGTGCACGGTCGCCATCGAATCCTCGACCGTGACGAACTGCGGGCCGGCGTGGCGTACGTCGCGCTCGCTGCGCGCGAGGCACGGGAGCAGGATCGCCTCGCGGCCGGCGACGACGTGCGTGCGGTTCAGCGTGGTCGCGACGTGCACCGCCAGCTCGGCGCGCGCGAGCGCTTCCTCGGTGTACGCGGTGTCGGGGCTCGCAGCGGCGAAGTTCCCGCCCATCGCCATGAAGAAGCGCGCGCGGCCCTCGTGCAGCGCGCGAATCGCCTCGATCACGCTGAAGCCGTGCGCGCGCGGCGGCGCGAACGCGAACTCGCGCTCGAGCGCGTCGAGGAACGCCGCGCTCGGGCGCTCCCAGATCCCCATCGTGCGGTCGCCCTGCACGTTGCTGTGGCCGCGCACCGGGCACGGCCCCGCGCCGGGACGCCCGAGGTTTCCCCGTAACAACAGCAGATTCATCAGCTCCTGCACGTTCGCGACGCCATGGCGGTGCTGTGTGAGGCCCATCGCCCAGCACGCGATCGTGCGCTCGCTCGCGGCATAGAGCTCCGCGAGCTCGCGCATCGCGCTGCGCGGAATGCCGGCGGCGCGCTCGAGCGGCTCGAACGGCTGCGCTTCGAGCGAGGCGCGCAGCGCCTCGAAGCCGATCGTGTGCTCGGCGAGAAACGCGGCGTCGAGCACGCGCCCGGGGCGCTCGACTTCGAGCGCGAGTAGCTCCTTCATCATGCCCTTCAGCAGCGCGACGTCGCCGCCGACGCGCACGGGCACGAAGCGCTCCGCCAGCTTCGTGCCCGCGCCGAAGATTCCCTTCAGCTGTTGGGGATGCTTGAAGCGCACGAGCCCGCGCTCACGCAGCGGGTTGATGCTGACGATCCGGCAGCCGCGCTCCGCGGCCGCCGCGAGCGTCGTCAGCATGCGCGGGTGATTGCTGCCGGGGTTCTGGCCGAGCACGAGGATCAGGTCGGCCTGCACGAAGTCGGCGAGGCTCACCGTGCCCTTGCCGATGCCGATCATCTCGGAGAGCCCGCTCCCGCTCGACTCGTGACACAGGTTCGAGCAGTCGGGCAGGTTGTTGGTGCCGAGCTCGCGCGCGAGAAGCTGGTAGAGGAACGCCGCCTCGTTGCTCGTGCGCCCGGACGTGTAGAAGACCGCTTCGTTCGGCGAGCGCAGCGCGCGCAGCGCCTCGCCGATGCGCTGGAACGCGAGCGGCCACGAGATCGGCTCGAAGCGGTCCACGCCCGGCCGCCGAATCATCGGCTCGGTGAGCCGCCCGTGCGCCTCGAGCTCGCGATGCGACTGCCCGCGCAGCGCGCCGAGCGTGTGCGTCAGGAAGAATTCGCGCGAGGCGCGCTTCTGCGTCGCCTCGTGCGCGACCGCTTTCGCGCCGTTCTCGCAGAACTCGATCAGCCCGTGCTCGCGCGCCTCGGGCCACGCGCAGCCCGGGCAGTCGAAGCCCTCCGGCTGATTCACGATGCGCAGCGCCGGCAGCGAGCGCGAGAGGCCCGCAGCGACCGCGTGCTTCGCGGTGTGCAGCACCGCCTCGAAGCCGCCCGCCGCCTCGTCGCGCTCCGTCATCGCGGCGGTCCTCCGCGCCGCAGGTCGCGGCGCGCCGGGCGGGTCACTTCATGCGATGGAGCGCGCACAGCTTGTTGCCCGCCGGATCTCGCAAGTAGGCGAGAAAGACGCGGCCGGCGGCGCCCACACGCTCGCCCGGCGGATCCTCGATGCTCTTGCCGCCGTTCGCGACGCCGGCTGCGTGCCAGGCCTTCGCCTTCTCCGGCGAGTCGACCGCGAACCCGATCGTTCCGCCGTTCGCGTGCGTCGCGGCCGCGCCGTCGATCGGCTTCGTGATCGCGAAGACGCCGGTCTTCGTCGCGTAGAAGACGCGGCCCTTCTCGTCGAGGCGTCCGGCCGGAATGCCGATCGCGCCGAGCACGGCGTCGTAGAACTTCTTCGAGGCGGCGACGTCGTTGGCGCCCACCATGATGTGACTGAACACTTCGCTTCTCCCTAGTTGGCTCGGGACGAATCGCTCCGAGCGCACGCATCGTATCGCGGCGGGCGGTCAGCTCTCGCGCACGCGCTCGCGCGCGCCGTAAACGCTCATCTGATCGCCGCGCAGGAACGCGACCAGCGCGATGCCAGCGTGCTCGGCGAGCTCGACCGCGAGCGAGGTCGGCGCGGACACGGCGGCGATCGCCGGCACGCGCGCGGCGAGCGCTTTCTGCACGATCTCGAACGAGACGCGGCCGGAGACGAGCAGCGCGCAGCCGGAGAGCGGGAGCCGATTCGCGCGCATGGCCCAGCCGATCACCTTGTCGACGGCGTTGTGGCGGCCGACGTCTTCGCGCACGCACAGCCGTTCGCCGCGCGCGTCGAACAGCGCGGCGGCGTGCAGGCCGCCGGTCGCGTCGAAGACGTGCTGCGCCTCGCGCAGCCGCGAAGGCAGCGCGCGGAAGAACGCGGCGGAGAAGCGCGCGCCGTCCGCGAGCGGGGGCGCGGTCGCGAGCGCCTGCTCGAGCGACGCCTTGCCGCACACGCCGCACGACGAGCTCGCGAAAAGGTTCCGGCGCAGGCGCTCCGCGTCGAACGCGACGCCGCTCGCGAGCGTCGCGCGCACGACGTTGTCGGCGCGCTCCGCGTCGCCCGCGCTCGCGTGATGCAGCGACGCGATCTCACTCGCGCTCACGACGAGGCCCTCGGTGACGAGGAAGCCGGCGACCAGGTCGAGATCGTCGCCCGGCGTGCGCATCACGACCGCGATCGCGGCGCCGTTCACCTGGATCTCGAGCGGCTCCTCGCGCGCGACCCGATCGGCGTCGTTCGCTGCGCCCGCGCTGCCGAAGCGCGACCGCGAGACTTCGCTGATCGCTTCGCGGCTCTCGATCGTCATTCCATCCCGAGCTCTAAGCGCGCGGCCTCGGACATCAGGCTCGGGCTCCACGGCGGCTCCCAGACGAGGTCGATCTTCACGTCGGTGACGCCCGGCACGCCGCGCACCTTCTCTTCGACTTCGGGCGGGAGGCTCTCGGCGACTGGGCACATGGGCGAAGTCAACGTCATGCGGATCGCGACCGCGCCGCTCTCCTCGACGTTCACGTCGTAGACGAGGCCGAGCTCGTAGATGTCGACGGGAATCTCGGGGTCGTAGACGGTCTTGAGCACGTCGACGACGCCTTGCTTCAGCTCTTCCACGCTGGCCATTGCCGCCTCTTCCTGTTCGATCTCCGCCCGGCGCGCGCCGAGCGGCGCTCGCATCACTCGGTCTTCGCGACGTCCTGCTTGCCTTCGAGCGCCGTGCGCAGCGTGTGCCACGCCAGCGTCGCGCACTTGACGCGCATCGGGAATTCGCGCACGCCCGCGAACACCGCGAGCTTGCCGAGCGCGCCGCTCGGCTCGCCGCCCGCGGTCAAGAGCGCATGGAACTCGTCGAAGAGCTTCAGCGTTTCCGCGACGCTCCTGCCCTTCACCGCCTGAGTCATCAGGGATGCCGACGCGGTCGAGATCGCGCAGCCCGAGCCCTGGAAGCCGACGTCGCGCAGCGCGCCGTCTTCGACCGACGCATAGACGCTGACCTTGTCGCCGCACAGCGGGTTGTGGCCGTCGGCGCGGCGGTTCGCACCGGCCGGCACGCGGAAGTTCCGCGGCGACTTGTTGTGGTCGAGAATCGTGCTCTGATAAAGCTCGCGCAGCTCGCTCATCGCGATTCCGTTCCTGCTCAGCCGAAGATCGCGAGCGCCTTGCGCACGGCGGCGGCGAGGCGGTCGAGGTCTTCGCGGTCGTTGTAGAGGCCGAGCGACGCGCGCGCGCTCGCGACGACTCCGAGCCGCGCGTGCAGCGGCTGCGCGCAGTGATGGCCAGCGCGGATCGCGACGCCCTCCTCGTCGAGCACGGTGCCGAGATCGTGCGCGTGCACGCCGCGCACGACGAACGAGAGCACGCCGATCTTCTCGGGCGCAGTGCCGAGCAGGCGCACTTCGGGAATCGCGCGCAGCAGCTGCGTGCCGTACGCGAGCAGCTCGGCCTCGTGCTGCTCGATCGCGGGCAGCCCGAGCGCGTCCAGGTAGTCGAGCGCCGCCGCGAGCCCGATCACCTCGGCGATCGCCGGGGTGCCCGCTTCGAAGCGCTCCGGAATCGGCGCGAACGTCGTCTTCTCGAATGCGACGCTCGCGATCATGCCGCCGCCGGTCATGTAGGGCGGCATCGCCTCCAGCAGCTGCGCGCGCCCGTAGAGCGCGCTCGCGCCGCTCGGGCCGTACGCCTTGTGCCCGGAGAACGCGTAGAAGTCGCAGCCGAGCGCGCGCACGTCGATCGGCAGCCGCGGCGCGGTCTGCGCGCCGTCGACGAGCAGCACGGCGCCGCGCGCGTGCGCGAGCTCGGCAATGCGCGCGATTGGGTTCAGCGTCCCTAACACGTTGCTCGCGTGCGCGACCGCGACCAGCTTCGTGCGCGGGCCGAGCGCGCGCTCGAACGCGGCCAGGTCGAGCGCGCCGTCCTCGAGGATCGGCGCCACGCGCAGTCGCGCGCCGCGCTCGTCGCACAGCACCTGCCACGGCACGATGTTCGCGTGGTGCTCCATCTCGGTGATCAGCACTTCGTCGCCGGCGCCGACGTGCGTTCGCCCATAGCTCGCGGCGACCAGGTTGATCGCCTCGGTGGTGTTGCGGACGAACACGATCTCGCGCGCCTCGGCCGCGCCGAGGAAGCGCGCGACGCGCTCGCGGGCGGCCTCGTAGCGCTGCGTCGCGAGCGCGGAGAGCTCGTAGACGCCGCGGTGGATGTTCGCGTAGGAGTGCCCTGAGAACTCGGCGACCGCGTCGATCACCGCGCGCGGCTTCTGCGCGCTCGCGCCGCTGTCGAGGTAGGCGAGGCGCTTGCCGCGTGAGGGGCGCTCGAACACCGGGAAGTCGCGGCGGATCTTCGCGACGTCGAGCGCCTGCGCGTGCGTGCGGGCTGCCGCGCTCACGAGCGTGCCTCCGCCGCGACGCGGCGCGTGAACTCGGCGCTCAGCTGCTCGCGCAGCGCTTCGCTCGGCAGGCGCGCGAGGATCTCGGCCGCGAAGCCCTGCGTGAGCAACGCGCGCGCGTCGCGCTCGCCGAGCGCGCGCGAGCGCAGGTAGAAGAGCGCGTTCTGGTCGAGGCGCCCGATCGCGGAGCCGTGGCTGCACTTCACGTCATCGGCCCAGATCTCGAGCTGCGGCTTCGTGTCGATCTCGGCGCCGTCCGAGAGCAGGAGGTTCGGGTTCGACTGCGCCGCGTCGGTCTTCTGCGCGCCCGGCCGCACGATCACGCGGCCGCGGAAGACGCCCCGAGAGCTGCCGCCCAAGACGCCCTTGTAGAGCTGGCGGCTCGCGCCGTGCGGAACTGCGTGGTCGACGAGCGAGTGGTTGTCGACCAGGCGCTCGCCGCTGCCGAGGTAGAGGCCGTCGAGCGTGCACTCGGCGCCTTCGCCAGCGAGCAAGACCGCGAGATCGTTGCGCGTGAGGCGGCCGCCGAGCGTGACGACGCGGCTCGTGAAGCGCGCGTCGCGCGCCAGGCGCACGGCGGTGGTCGACGCATGGATCGTCTCGTCGTTCTCGCGCTGCACGATCGTCAGCTCGACGCTCGCGTTCTCGCCGACGACCACCTCGGTGATCGCGTTCGTGAAGTGCGCGCCGTGCGGCTGCGCCGAGGCGTGATCGACGACGAGGC
Organism: Myxococcota bacterium; assembly: GCA_035762585.1. Lineage (GTDB taxonomy): Bacteria > Myxococcota_A > UBA9160 > UBA9160 > UBA6930 > VGRF01. The sequence continues at coordinate 1,233 of DASTOI010000543.1, read as the reverse complement.
GCAGCGAGCTGTTGCGCTCCGCCTCGACGTGAAGGCGCGGCAGCGTGATCTCGGCGCGCGCGGCCGGCGCCGAGAGGAACGTCAGCTCGATCGGCGCGTCGATCGCGACGCCGTCCGGCGCGCGCACGACGATCGCGTCGTCCAGCAGCGCCGTCGCGAGCGCCGCGAGCGGATGCTGCTTGAGGTCGATCAGCTCGCCGAGCGCCGGCGGGGCCTCCGCTTCCCGCGTCGAGAAGATCTCGGCGCCCGCCCGCGCGCCGATGCGCGGCGCCGGCGAGCCCGTGCTCGCCCAGTCGAGCGCCGCGAGCGGCGCGAGGCTCGTGTAGCGCCACTCCTCGCGGCGCGTGTCGGGCAGGCCCGATGCCGCGAATGCGTCGCGGCCGGCGCGCCGGAGCGGCGCGAGCGCGTCCGTGCGCTGCGCCGCGCGCTCGCACAGCGCGAGCAGGCGCGCGTTCGCGGGGTCGAGCGCGCTCATCGCGCGTCTCCCGTCGCTCCAGCCGCGGGCGGCTCCTTCTCGATCCAGCCGTAGCCCTTGGCCTCGAGCTCGAGCGCGAGCTCCTTGCCGCCCGAGTGCGCGATGCGCCCTTCGGAGAGCACGTGCACGAAGTCCGGCACGATGTAGTCGAGCAGGCGCTGGTAGTGCGTGATCACGAGCATCGCGCGGCTCGCGCTGCGCAGGTGATTCACGCCGCTCGCGACGACGCGCAGCGCGTCGATGTCGAGCCCCGAATCGGTCTCGTCGAGGATCGCGAGGCGCGGCTCGAGCAGCAGCATCTGCAGCACTTCGTTGCGCTTCTTCTCGCCGCCCGAGAAGCCTTCGTTCACGGCGCGCGACATCAGATCGGGCTTCATGCCGACGATCTTCATCCTCTCGCGCGAGAGCGCGAGGAAGTCCATCGCGTCGAGCGGATCCTGGCCACGGTGCTCGCGCACGGCGTTCAGCGCGGCCTTGAGGAAGTAGTTGTTGGTGACGCCCGGAATCTCGACCGGGTACTGGAAGGCGAGGAACACGCCCTCGCGCGCGCGCTCCTCCGGCTCGAGCGCGAGCAGATCGCGACCCTCGAAGCGCACCGCGCCGCGCGTCACCTCCACCGACGGCCGGCCCGCGAGCACGTTCGCGAGCGTGCTCTTGCCCGAGCCGTTCGGGCCCATGATCGCGTGGACTTCGCCGGCCGCGACGTCGAGGTCGATCCCGCGGAGGATCTCCTTGCCGTCCACGCCGGCGTGCAGGTT
>DASTOI010000542.1:0-3003 GCA_035762585.1 Myxococcota bacterium | reverse complement strand
GCGGCGCAATGGGAGCGCGTCGTCGCCGAGACGCTCGCCGTCCACGGCCGCGTCGACGCGCTCGTGAACAATGCCGCGGTGCTCCACCTCGGAACTCTCGAGCACACGAGCGAAGAGATCTTGCAGCGCGTCCTCGCCGTGAACCTGATCGGTCCGTACCTGGGAACGCAGGCGGTGCTGCCGGCGATGAAGCGCCAGCGCAGCGGCTCGATCGTCAACGTGAGCTCGATCGACGGCATGCTCGGGATGAACGGCGTCAGCGCCTACGCGGCTTCGAAGTGGGGGCTGCGGGGCCTCACGAAGAGCGCTGCGATGGAGCTCGGCCGCGACGGCATCCGCGTGAACTGCGTGTGCCCGGCCGGCGGGAATCCGGAGATGTACGCGGCGTGGAGCGAGCAGCTCGCGGGGCTGCGCGAGCAGACGCGCGCGTACTCGGAGAACCGCGGCATCCCCGGCGAGGCGCCGCTCGACGCGATCGCGCAGGCGTGCGCGTTCCTCGCGTCGGACGCGAGCCAGCACGTGACCGGCGCCGATCTCCCGGTCGACGGCGGCGCGAGCGCGGGGCGCTTCCTTCCAGGCTTCAACTCATTGTGAGACGCGCCGCGCTCCCGCGAGGTCGAAGAATGCGCGCAGCTTCTTGAAGCGCTGCGTCGCGAGGTCGACCTCGACCACGTCGATCACGTCGATCTCGACGAGCCCATCCGCGCGCGCGACGAGCGCGCGCATCGGCGCCGCGGCCTCGCAGCCCGCGATGCAGATCGCGCCGGTGATCTCGACGCGCTCCGCCAGCTCGTTGCCGTAATAAAATCCCCGGATCGCGTCGATGCCGCGATGAACCGGACCGCCGACCGGGATCTCGGCAGTCGCATCCTCCGCGTAGAGCGCGACGATGCCGGCCTTGTCGCCGGCGCTGATGCAGGCGGCGTAACGCCGCAGCAGCTCCGCGATCGGGTGCGCGCCGGCGCGCGCGGCGTCAGCCATAGAACTGCGCCGCCCAGCGCCGGAACTCGGCGATCGGGCCGTCGCCGTCCGCGAGCGCGGGCCGCGCGCGAAAGATCTTGTTCTCCCAGATCGCGAAATCCTGCGTCGCCACGACGGCGTGCTCGTCCATGTACGCGCGCAGCTTGCGGAGCAGCACCGCGGCGTCCGCGCCGTCGCGCTTCGCGATCACGCCCATTCTCATGTGGGTCGTCTCGGCGTCGATCGGCGTGAGGGCGGTCGCGACGACGGTGCGGAAGCGGCCGGTCTGGCGCAGGAAGTTGTATCCGAGGCCCCAGTTCTCTCCGCGCATCACGAGCTCGTCGTGCGCGCCGGCGAGCGTCGAGACCCCTTTGCTCGCACCGACCGTCCAGCGGTAGACGTGCGGCCCGAACTCCGCGCCGCGCGCGTCGGGCATCGTCGTCTTGTGGACGCTCGCGAAGTGCGGCCAGTCGACCCCGTTCTCCGCCATCTCCTGCGGATGCGTCTTCACGGTCCACTCGTACCGCAGCCACGGCGTCAGCCAGTCGGCGTCGTCCCACTCCGGCAGCGCGGGAATCTCCCAGCTCGGCGCGCGGCGCTGCGCGTCGTGCCAGACGAAGACCATGCCGTTTCGCTCGCGCGTCGGGAATGCCTCGGCGTGGGCGGCGGGCGGGATCCGCTTCGCGTACGGAATCTCCGCGCAGGCGCCCTGCCCATCCCAACGCCAGCCGTGGAACGGACACCGAACGGTGTCGCCCACGACGACGCCGCCCTCCCCGAGATGCGCGCCGAGGTGCGGGCAGTACGCATCGAGCACGCTCACCGCGCCGCTCGCGCCGCGAAACGCGACCAGCTCGCGTGCGAGGTAGCGCATGCGCTTGACCGCGCCGCGCGGGAGATCTTCGGAGTACGCGATCAGGAACCAGCCGTTTGGAATGCCGAAGGGGAAGCGAGGCATGGCGGCTCCGACGCTTCGCGTTCCTAGAACAGCGCGATCGGGTTCACCGGCGACCCGGTGCCCCGCTCGACGCGCAGTGGCGCGACCGTGAGCTGGAATTCCCAGCGCTGCTCGCGCGCGCACACGGCCATCAGGCGGTCGAGCCGCAGGTTGTCGAGCAGGTGCACGCCCATTGCGACCAGCGTGCATTGGTGCACCGGGATCGGCCAGCTCGGGATGCCGAGGCCGGGCAGCGCGTCGGAGATGCCGTCGCACCCCAACACTGCGATGTCGCGCTCGCGGAGCCACGGGATGCACTCGGCGTGCAGCCCGGCAACGCCTTCATGCTGCGCGCTCCACGGGCCGTGCTTCTCCTTGCGCGCGTCGCGGCCGGTGGCGACGAGGAGGATGTCGCCGCTCGCGACGCGCACGTTCTGCGCCTTCTCCGCGGCGGCGAGCTCGTCCGGCGCGATCGTCTCGCCGAGCTCGAGCCACGGCACACCGCGCAGCCGCGGAATGTCGAGCAGCACGCCGCGCGAGACGATGCCCTCCTTCGCGACGTGAATGCTGTTACGGAGCGCGCCGATCGACTTCACGTCGCTGATCGGGAAGCCGTTGTACATGCGCCCGTCCACCGCGACGTGGCAGAGCGCATCGATGTGCGAGACCGCCATGCCGTGAAACGAGACGCCGACGAAGTCCATCGTCGTCTCGAGGCCAGGCACACCGTGCGATTCGGGCCCGCAGGAATCGCCGCCGACCACCATCATGTGCAGCGCCGGATTCGGATTCTCCGCCGACGGATGGACCGGCAGCTCGCGCGCGACGCTCACGGCTTCGCCGCTGCGCACGAGCTTCGCCGCCGCGAGCCGCTTCGCGGGCGTGATCAGGTTCAGCGCTCCCGCCTGATCCTCCTTCCCCCAGCGCCCCCAATTCTTCACGGACTCGAAGATCTCCCGCATGCGCTGCTCGGTGACCGGACTCCGCATCGATCCCTCCTCGCGAAGTGCGCCATGATGCGCCGCCGAGGAGACGCGAGCCATGCCGAAGAAGCGCGCGAAGTCGAAGTCTTCGAAACGCGGCGCCGCACGGCGCACGAACGCGCG
>DASTOI010000541.1:0-2176 GCA_035762585.1 Myxococcota bacterium | reverse complement strand
GGCGGCCGCGCTCGGAAAGTTGGATGCGGACTCAGCTCGGGGTGACCGCGCTCGGGACCAACGAGACGTCGTCGAGGCCGCAGCTGTTGTCGCTCGCGGCGTCGCGGTTGATGAACGCGATCCGAGTCGTCGACCCGGCCGCGGTGATCGGGAGGGTCAGCTCGCGCCAGTGCTGAGCGCCGGGAATCGCTCCGTCGTTTCGGAACACGCCGGCCGATTTGCCGTCCACGAGCACCTCGATCGCGCTCGTCGTCCCGAAGCTTCCTCGCGGATTCGAGACGTTTCCCACGAAGAACGTGAGGACGTAGCGGGCGCCGGGCTGCGTGCGCACCGTCTGCTGCACGCCGGTCGCGGAGTTCGAGAGGCCCGTCATGTCGAGCCACTGCGCGCCGCCGTGCGAGCCGAACGTGATCCCGGCGTTGCGATAGCCGCCGCTGATCGGCGCGACGTTCCCGCGCGCAGCCCCAATGACCTGCCAGCCCGGAAAGGACTGCCCCGTCGCGAAGGTTTGGAACCGACCGTTCGGGACGACCGGCTGCTCGAAACCTCCGTTCGTGACGAGGTTCGCCGTCGAAGCGCCCGACGTTGCCGCGGAGCCGCTCGTCACGCGGATCGCGTCGATCGTGACGCCCGCGTTTCCTCCCACGAGCGACGTGAAGCGCAGGCTCGTGGACGCTGCATCGGCGACGAAGCTCCGGCTGAAGCGCTGCTGCACGTTGAACGCAGCCGGCGCGGCATGCCTCAAGTCGGCGCGCAGCAGCGTCGCTGCGCCGATCACGTCGACGCGCGCGAGCGCGGGGTTCGCGCCGATCCCGTTGTTACGGGCGTACGCGAAGGAGAGCGTGTAGCGCTGGCCGGGCGACGTCGGGAAGCTCGCGGACATCACGCCGGCGCCCGGCGAGCCCGCGAGATCGATCAGCTGCGTGCCGTCGGCCGCGACGGTCTCCGTGCGCACGCGCGCGTTCACGACGTCGACGCTTCCGCCCGTCACGCTCCACGTGTTGTGCCGCGTCGTGAACGACTGCCCGGCGCGCACGACGGTGTAGTTCGCCGTGGCGGGCGCTTCGAAGCTTTCCTGGAACACCGGCTGCGCGAGCGCGCCCGGAGCTGCGAGCGCAGTCGCGAGCGCGGTGTTCAACACCTGGCCGGCGTTCGCGCAGCCGAGCGCACACGCGAGTCCGAGACCAGCGATCGATGCGAGCTTGAAGTGCATGCGGCCTCCGCGAGTTGTTGGGGACGTGGGCGCGCGGTCAAGCCGGCAAGCCCGCGTACTCGGACCACGCCTCGTCGACGACTTCGAGGTTCCGCACGCCGCGGCGGCGCATCCACCAGCCGAAGATCAGAAGGGGGATGCCGATCGGCGCCATCACGATCAGCAGTGTGCACAGGCCGCCCATCACCATGACGTAGGTGCCCGCGAGCTTCGGGAACTTCGCGGCCGACAGGAGCTTCGTGCGCTGCGTGTGGAGCACGTCCGGATCGCGCGTGCCGGTCGACTTGAGGAAGCCCACGACGGTCTGCTTGTCGAGCTTCAGGAGCGGGCTCTTCTCGATCTCCATGGAGTCCTCCGTTGCGCCGCTCGCGAGCGAGCGGCCGTTCACTTCGCATTGCGCGAAATGCGCTCCGGAGCCGTCATTTCGCGGCATACTTTTTTGGGGCGAGGGTGCGGCGCTGCTGGAGCGGAGATGGGGAGTGGGCTCGGCGACGACCTCGAGATTCCGCGGGCGAGCCGTCCGGAGCTCGACGCGCTGTTCAGCCTCACCTACGAGGAGCTGCGCCGGCTGGCCGCCAGCGTGCGGCGCCGCGAGGCGGGAGGGACGCTGAGCCCGACCGTGCTGGTGAACGAGGCGTGGCTCAAGCTCGCCGGCGCGCCGCCGCGCGCGCTCTCGCAGCTCCATTTCAAGCGCATCGCGGCGCGCGCGATGCGGCAGGTGCTCGTCGAGGCCGCGCGACGGCGAGACGCCGACAAGCGCGGCGCCGGCTTTGCGCCGGTCACGCTCGACGAGAGCGCGCCGGCCCCGACGGGCGCGTCCGAGCTGCTCGAGCTCGACGCGGCGCTCTCGAAGCTCGCGGCGCTGAGCCCGCGGCAGGCCGCGCTGATCGAGTGCCGCTTCTTCGGCGGCATGGACGTCGCCGAGACGGCGGCGCTGCTCGAGGTCTCCGAGGCGACGCTGCT
>DASTOI010000540.1:0-2717 GCA_035762585.1 Myxococcota bacterium | reverse complement strand
GCGCGCCGCGAGCGCGGCTTCGAGCAGCACGCGGACGTCGCGCGGCTCGCGCTGCGACGCGAAGCTCTCGCGCGCGAGCGAGAGCGCCTCGCGCGCATCGCCGAACGCCAGCGCGAAGCGCGCCTCCTCGCCCGCGTGGAGGCGCTCGCCGCGCATTCGGCCCGCTGCGAAGCGCGCGCGGAGCTCGCGCAAAGTCGTCTCGAGGCCGGGCGCGCGCAGCGCGCGCTCGGCCAGCGCGCGGCGGAGCAGCAGGCCGTCCGCGCGCCGGTCGTCGCCGAGCAGCGCGAGCGCGTCGCGCGCGCGCCGCGCGTCGAGCAGGAAGTCTGCGTAGGCCGAGACGGTGTAGGCGTCGCTCGCGAGCGCGAGAGCGGCCTGATAGCTCGCCTCGGCCCCGCGCGCGTCGCCGCGCCGCTCGCGGATCTCCGCGAGCGTGACGAGCGCCCACTGCCGCTGCGGCGCCGGCGCTCTCGGCGAACGCTCGAGCGCCGCGGCGAGCGCGCGCTCGGCGGGGGCCGCTCGCCCGGAGAGGCTCGCCACGTCGGCGAGGCACGTCGTCGCGGTGAGCGCGTCCGCGAGCCGCAGCAGCGGCACGCAGCTCGCCTGCGCGAGCGCGAAGTCGCCGCGCACCTTCGCGACGGTCGCGCGCGTGAGCCACGCCTGCGCATGGCGCGGATCGCGCGCGAGCAGCGCCGCGAGATCGCTCTCGGCGCCGGCGAAATCGTGGCGGTTCTGGCGCAGCGTCGCGCGCAACAGGAGCGCGTCCGTGGGCGGCTCTGCGCTCGCGAGCCACGGTGCGATCACGCCTTCCGCGAGGCCGGTGTAGCGCGGGTCGCCGGCGCTCCGGCCGGCTTCGACGTAGCGCCACGCGAGCGCGGCCGCGCGCGAGAGATCGCCCGGCGTTCGAGCGAGCGTGCGACGTTCGGCGGCGAGCTCGCGCGCGAGCTCGCTCGAAGCTGCGGGCAGCACTTCGAGGACGACCTCGTCCGACGCCGGCGTGTACGGCGCCGCGAGCGCCGGCTGCGCCGCGCACGCGAGCCCGGCTCCCGCGACGGCCGCAGCGAGGGCACTGCGCAAGAGGCGCGAGATGCGAGAAGGCCTCATGGCGTCGCTCCGCGAAGACGGAACCGCGGAGAGAGGCGAGCCTCTCTCCGCGGCCGTGGGTGCGCAGGTGCCTCTCACACACCCATTACGGAACCGCTCACTCGCCCGGATCGACGTGGCGGCGATTTCGCCCGTCGAACGGCGTCGGCAGGAACGGGAACGTGGCCGTAACACCCTTCTCCGCGACGCCCACGCCGTCGCCGACGTAGTTCGCGATGAAGTTCGGGCCGCCGGCCGCGCGCACGACGATGTCGGTGACGTCGTCGTTCGGGCGTCGGCCGTTCGGGAAGCCCGCCGGGTCGCCGAACGGCGTCGGCGCCGGATTGCCCGCCGCGTCGTGCGCGAACGGCCCGAGCCGGCGGATCTGGCCCACCGGCGTCGGCGGCACGTTGAGGTCGAGGCGCAGCAGATCGGAGAGCACACCCGGCGCGCCGTTCGCGTACTGGAGCAGCAGCGAGACGATGTCGTCGCGCGGCGCGTCCGGCACCGGAACGCCCGAGACCAGCTCGAGCGCGTCGCCGACCGCGAGATCGCGGTACATCGAGACGAACTGCGACTCCTGCTCCGGCCGCAGCGCGTTCCAGCGATCCTTGCTGCCGAAGCGGATGATCAGCTCGTTGACGAGCGGGTTCGCCATGCGCGAGACCTGCACGAGCCGGCTCTTCTTGTCGGCGCGCTTCGGTCGCAGCGTGCGCGCCCACATGCCGATCGTGCCGTTCGCGGGCCCCGCCGGCTGGCGGTCCAGGGTCACGCGCGCGATCGGCAGCTCGAGGGCGATCGTGTTCACGTTGAAGCCGCTGAAGGTGTTATTGCCGAACGAATTCATCGCGTCGTTCGCATCCTCGGCGGCGGTGTTCACCGGCAGCGGCGGGCGCCCGGGCGCGCCGGGCGGCGTCTCGACGCGCAGGTTCAGCGTGTCGAACACGGCGCCGAGGTCGATCGCGAAGGTCTCCGCGCGCTGGCCGACGAACACGCGCGCGCCGGTCGTGGAGTCGTCGAACACGCCCTTCGCCGCGAGCGCGTCGTAGTTCGGCGTCGTGCGCGGGCCGATGTTCGACGGAACGGTCGGCAGCGCGCGGCCGCCGAACAGCGCGGTGCGGCGGCAATCTTTCAGCTCGCCGTCGCGCAGCTTGCAGTCGCGCAGCTCGGTGACCGTGTAGCGCTGGATGCTCGCGAGCGCGGCGGCGCCGGGGCCCTCGAGCTCGGTCACCGGCGCGAGCGCGACGGGGCGAATGAACTTCGCCGGATCGGTGATCTCGGTCTCGAAGCGGAACTCGTAGACGAGATCGGTGAGGCCGCCGCCGCTGCGGTCGTTGTCGACGATGATCTGGTAGACGACGTCGTCGTCGAAGTCGAAGTAGTTAGGTCCCGAGCCGGGCTCCTGGCCGGGGATCACGTTCAGGATCAGCGTGACCTTGCGGTCCGCGGGCGCGCGTTGGAGGTTGGCCGCGTCGTAGCTCACGAAGGCATAGACGTCCGTGATGTCGGCGGCGGGATCGAGCGCCATCAGCGGCGCCTCCCGGTGGCTCGCGGCCAGGGCGCCGCCCGCGGCCGAGAAGGCCGCGAGCGCAAGGACGATCGGACGAAGGGCTCGCATCTCGGTCTCCTGTTCGAGG
>DASTOI010000539.1:0-2739 GCA_035762585.1 Myxococcota bacterium | reverse complement strand
CCTGCGCGGGCTCGGAGCCGGACTGTCCGGGCAGACGATGCCCCTCGCGAAGTTGACCGCGCGCTGCGTGACTGCGTTCGCGCGGGAAAGGCGCACTCGAGGGGAACTGAACGCGGGCTGACTGGGCCAGTTGCGAAGAACCAATCGGAAGGCCTTTCAGCCAGCGACCCTAGCAGCACGCTTCGAGAAGCCGCCAGCGAGCGGGCGCCGCCGGACGGGCTCGGACAGGTCGTCGGCTTCGCCGGATCGCGAGGTCGAGCGCTCGGAACGAGCGCGGAGCGTGCTCGCGATCACTCGATCGGCGCTCCCGAGCGCGGCTCTCGGGCCGGCTCGCTCGCTCTGCGCGCACGGAGCGATTGCGCCGGCCCGCGCGACGGTGCGAGCCTCCTTCCTTCACCAGGAGTCCCCCGATGAGCGACCGCATCGAGCCGTTCCGCATCGCCGCCAGCGACGAGCAGCTCTCCGACCTGCGCCGCCGCCTGCGCGCGGCGCGCTTCCCCGAGCGCGAGTGCGTCGACGATTGGTCGCAGGGCATCCCGCTCGCGTACGTCCAGGACGTCTGCGCTTATTGGGCCGAGAAGTACGACTGGCGCGAGCGCGAGGCGCGCTTGAACCGGTTCCCGCAGTTTCGGACGCAGATCGACGGCCTCGGGATCCACTTCATCCACGCGCGCTCGCCGCACGCGGACGCGATGCCGCTCGTGATCACGCACGGCTGGCCGGGCTCGATCGTCGAGTTCCACAAGGTGATCGAGCCGCTGACGGACCCGACCGCGCACGGCGGCGAGGCGCGCGACGCGTTCCACGTCGTGTGCCCGTCGCTGCCCGGCTACGGCTTCTCGGACAAGCCCGCGAAGAACGGCTGGAACGTGCAGCGCATCGGGCGCGCGTGGGCGCAGCTGATGCCGCGCCTCGGCTACCGCCGCTACGCCGCGCAGGGCGGCGATTGGGGGGCGATGGTCACGACCTGCATCGGCGTGCAGGACCCGGCCGGCTGCCTCGGCATTCACCTGAACATGCCGATCGCGCCGCCTGACCCCGCGACGCTGAACGACCTCACCGACAAGGAGAAGGCCTCGATCGCGGGCATGCAGCACTACAACGACTGGGACTCCGGCTACTCGAAGCAGCAGAGCACGCGCCCGCAGACCGTCGGCTACGGCCTCACCGATTCCCCGGTCGGCCAAGCCGCGTGGATCCTCGAGAAGTTCTGGTCGTGGACCGACTGCAACGGCCACCCCGAGAACGTCCTCACGCGAGACGAGCTGCTCGACAACGTGATGCTCTACTGGCTGCCTGCCGCCGCGGCTTCCTCCGCGCGCCTCTACTGGGAGAGCTTCCGCTCGCCGGTGATGGACCCGATCTCGATCCCGGTCGGCTGCTCGATCTACCCGAAGGAGATCTTCCGCACCTCGAAGCGCTGGGCGGAGAAGCGCTTCTCGAAGCTCGTCCACTTCAACGAGCTCGAGAAGGGCGGCCACTTCGCCGCGTTCGAGCAGCCCGAGCTGTTCGTGCGCGAAGTGCGGGAGTGCTTCCGGAAGCTCCGCTGACCGGAAGCGCCCGCCTGCGTCCGTAGCGTGACAGCGGGGTCAGACCCCGCTGTCACGCCGAGCGCTCAGCGGAGCGAGACCCAGCGCTTCTCCGGACCGATCACGATCTCTTGCTTCAGCCGGCGGCCGTCGGCGAACTCGGCTTCGAACTCGTGCGGGCCTTCGGCCAGGTGGAGGTGGCTGAGCGGGGTCGGGCCGACGGCGACGCCGTCGACGCGGATGAAGGCCCACGGACGGGCGTTCACGCGCACGCGAATCGGCGGCGCGGCAGCGGCCGCCGGCGGCTCGGGCAACGCAGCGACGACGGCCGGCGGCTTCAGCGGCGCGGGCGCTGCGACCGCGGAGTCGTCGCGCGCGCCGCCGATGTGCAGCGCGAGCACCGCGACGAACGACGCCGCGATCAGCACTTGGTGCTGCGAGAGCGGCACGCGCGGAGACGGCAGGCGCGCGACCCGTGCTGCGAGCTGCAGCGGGAACGCGCGCGCTCGCGCAACTGCATCGGTGCAGATCGGACGCGCCGCGGCCCACGCGCGCTGGCCGGCGAGCCGCGCTCGCCGCGCGGCGTCGAGCATCGCAGTGCGCGCGTTCATTGCCGCGCGCGCGCCGAGCTCGCGCGAGCGGGATCCGATCGCACGCGCGGCGAGATCCGCGCGCGCCGCCTCCGCGCGCGCATGGCGGAGCGCGCGCTCGCCGATCTCGCGCACGTCGCGCGCGAGCTGATCCCACGCCGGCGCGCCGACCGCGTCCCAGCGCTCGCTGAGCGCGTCGACGCGCGCGATCACGCGCAGCAGGCCGTCCGCGGCGGCGCGAACCCATTGCGCGAGCCGCTCGCTGCCGCGATCCGCCCCTAACAAGAACCGTGCGCGCAGCGCGTGGGCGAGCAGCGCGAGCAGCGCGAGCAGCAGCGCGAAGACGCGCAGCACCGCGGATGCGGCGCTCACCACGAAGGGGATCGCGCGCGCATACTGAGCGCGCGCGAAGCGGAGCGCCTCAGCGCTCCGAGGCGGGGCGACCCTGGGTGGGGGCACGTTGGCCCCGACGGTTTCCCTAGCGGGCGCACTCGTTCGAGCCGGCGCGCTGGCCGCCGGCGGCCGCGGCCAAACCAGCGGCGGGGACCATGCGACCGGCACGGGCGGTTCGACTGGCGCGGCCGCCGCGGCGTCGATCGCGTTCTTCGTGGGAGCGCCAT
>DASTOI010000538.1:0-2820 GCA_035762585.1 Myxococcota bacterium | reverse complement strand
CCGGGCGTCGGCAAGACGCTGTTGTTGCGGCTGCTGATGCGGCGGCTCGCGGCCGCGTTCACGCCGCTCTACGTGCCGAGCGCCGCGCTCGCGGCGAGCGACGTCGAGCGCTGGATCCGCGCCGCGCTCGGCGCCGGCGAGCGCGAGCCATGCGACGCGCTCGCGCAGCGGCTCGCGAGCCACGGCCGGCCGCTACTGCTCGCGATCGACGAGGGCCAGCTCGCGAGCCCCGAGCTCGTCGCGCGCTGGGAGGCGCTCTGCACGCCGGCGTGCTCCGCGCGCGCGGCCGTCGCGTGGACGCAGGCCGAGGGCGAGCCGACGCCCGCGGCGCTCACGCGCTGCGCCACGCGCACGTTCCTCGAGCCGTTCGATCTCAGCGAGGTCGCTGGGTACGTCGCATCGCAGCTCGCCCGCTCGGGCGCGGGCTCGAGCGAGCGCGCCGTACTCTCGGGGGAGACGCTCGAGCGGATCGCGCTCGCGAGCGGCGGGAATCCGCGTGCGATCCAGCGCCTCGCCGACGCCGAGCTCGCGGCGCACGCGTGGCGGACGCGGGCCGAACGCGCGTCGGAGAGCGCAGCGCCTGCGAGCGCTCCGAGCGCGCCCCGCCCGCGCAGCGCGCCGGCGGCCGCGACACCTAACGATTCGCCCGCTGACCCCCCGCGCGGCCGCCGCCTGCTCCCGATCGGGCTCGCGCTCGCCGGCGCGTTGCTCGCGGGCATCGCGATCGCGCTCGTCGTCGGGCGCTGAACGTCGCCTCGGAGCCCCCGACGGCCACCCGTTCAGCGGCGGCTCGCACGCGCCGATAAACGCGCGCATGAACGACCGCGCGCTGCCCCCGATTCGCTCGACCCGCGAGCACGAGCCCGACCTCGAGCCCGAGATCGACGCGTTCGTGTTCAGCCTCGGCGAGCTCGTCGACTCCTTCCAGGACGCGGAGGCGGCCGGCGCGCTCGCGACGCTCGAGCAGCTCGCGACGCGCCTCGACGCGCGCTCGCTGGAGCTCGGCTACGAGCCGGTCGCGCGCTGCGCACAGCGCGTGCGCGGCGCGTGCGGCGAGCGCAATCCCGAGGCGCTGCGCAAATCGGTCGAGGATCTCACCGAGGTCGCCGCGCGCGTGCGCCGCGGGCACCGTAGCGCGGCGAGCTGACGCCCGCGCCCCGGGACGAGTGCGAGGAGCGCCGTCTACAGGAATTCCCAGAGCGGCGCGGGCCCGAGCACGACGAGCGCCCAAATCGACGCGTTCGCCGCGGCATGCGCGACGACGCACGCGCCGAGCTCGCGGCGCCAGTAGAGCCACGCGTTGAACGCGATGCCGGTCGGAAGCGCGACCCACCACTCCCACGGCGCGTGCGTGAACGTGAACCAGAGCACCGTCACGACGAAGCTGCGCAGCGTGAAGCGCCCGATCGGCTCGCTGCGGAAGTCGCCGCGCTCGAACGTGTCCGCGAAGCGCAGCAGGAAGCTGCGCACGAACAGCTCCTCGACGAACGGCGTGACGAGTGCGAAGCCGAGCAGCCGCACGCCGAGCGTGAGCGCGCGCTCGCCCTCGCCGAGCAGCTCGGCGTCGAACGCGGCGCCGCGCGGAAGTGAAGGCCAAAGCAGATACGGCGCGACCCAAAGCGCGGCGATCGCTGCGCCGGCGGCGAGGTCGAGCAGCGTGCGCGCGTCGGCGCGGTAGCTGCGCAGCTCCGCATACGCGCCGCGCCGCCAGAACCACGCGAGGAGCAGCGCGGGAACCGCGACGCGCGCAACGAACAAGAGCGGCGCCGCACCCGCGACGCGCGCCTGGAGCTCGACCAGCAACAAGAACACGGCATACGGGGCGACGTAGGCCGCGCTGCCTGCCGGAAGAAGCGCCATCCGGGTTTGTTAGTGAGAGAGCGCGCGCGAGGCAACTGAATGCGAGCCCTCTCCAGCGCGCTATCGCTTGCCGCGAGAAGCGCGGGAGCGACGTGGCCGACACCGGATCGATCCTCGAGGGCGGCTGCACGTGCCGTGCCGTCCGCTACCGGCTGCTGAGCGCGCCGCTGATCGTGCACTGCTGCCACTGCACGTGGTGCCAGCGCGAGACCGGCACCGCGTTCGCGCTGAACGCGCTGATCGAGACCGAGCGCGTGAAGCTCCTCGGAGCGGCGCCACGGCTGATCGACACGCCGAGCGCGAGCGGCCGCGGCCAGCAAGTCGCGCGCTGCCCGACCTGTCAGGTCGCGCTCTGGAGTCATTACGCCGGCGCCGGCGCGAAGGCCTCGTTCGTCCGCGTCGGCACGCTCGACACGCCCGAGCGATGCCCGCCCGACGTCCACATCTTCACCTCGACGAAGCAGCCCTGGCTCGCGCTCCCCGCCGGCGCGCGCGCCTTCGCCGAGTACTACGACATGAAGACCGTCTGGCGCCCCGAGAGCCTCGCCCGCCGCGCGGCGATGCTTGGGCGAAGCAGCTGACCGGTTCGGCTGGCGCCCCCGGCCGGAGTCGAACCGACGACACGCGGTTTAGGAAACCGCTGCTCTATCCGTCTGAGCTACGGGGGCGCGGGCGAGAAACCTACATGCTTTCGCGGAGTTGCGAATGGGCACGGCTCATGAACGCTCCCCCGCGTCAGGCAGTTGGTGGGAGTATTGGTGGGAGTCGAGAGTCTCGACGCGAGCAATTAGGTCCGCCGGCACCTCGCCGGCCGCGAGCTCGAGCGGGCGCCGGTACGACGTGCCGCCCGCCCAACGCGCGTAGTGGCGCGCCGTCGTCGCCACGTCCGCGTGCCCGAGCTGCGTCGAGATGTAGCCGAGCTGCACCCCGGCAGTGAGCAGCTGCGAGGCGAAGGTGTCG
>DASTOI010000537.1:0-6003 GCA_035762585.1 Myxococcota bacterium | reverse complement strand
GCGATTCCTCCGCGGCCAGCTCGAGCGGGCGCCCTTCCTCGCGCTCGAGATCGGTGCTGTCGTGCGGCGCGCGGCGAAAGGGCCGGCGCAGCTCGTTGCGCGCGACGTTCGACGCGATCGTGTAGAGCCAGGTCGAGAACTTCGCGTCGGGCGTGTAACGCGCGCGCGCGCGATGGACGCGCAGGAAGGTCTCCTGCACGAGCTCCTCGGCGACCGCTTCGTTTCTCACCATGCGCTCCAGGAAGCGGAGGAGCTTGCCCGCCCAGCGCTCGAAGAGGGCGTCGAATGCCGCGTCGTCGCCATCGCGAAACGCGAGCATCAGCCGCACGTCCTCATCGGGCACTCGCGTGCGTCCTCCGCTCGGAGCGTCTAACCGCCCGCGGCGCCGAAGGTTTCGTCTGCTGCACCGCTGGCGGGCTCGTGGCCGCTGATCGTCTACCCGCGCGCGGCGAGAAAGCCAAGCACGGCGCGGTTGAATGCGTCGCTCTGCTCGATGTTCACGCAGTGCCCGGCGTCCGGAATCGTCACGCTCTTTGCGCCGGGGATGCGCGCGCTCATCACCTCGGCTGCGCGCAGGTAGCCGGTGTCGAGCGCGCCGACGAGGATGAGCGCCGGCGCGGTGATCTCGGCGAGGCGGTCGAGCGTGGCCGGCGCGGGGCCGGAGACGCGGCGGCCGAAGGTCGCGACGCCGCGCGGCGACTGCGCTTCGATCTCACGCGCGGCGCCGCGCGCCGCCGGCAGGTCGGGCTTCAGGCCGATGCTGAGCGTCTGCGCAGGCCCGCTCGTGTAGCCCGCGAAGCCGTTCTTCTCGACGCGCACCGCGATGCGCTCGATCTGAGCGAGCCAGTCCGCCTGCGCTTTCGTGTTCTTGAAGCCGGGGCCGGTCGCGATCAGCACCAGTCCGGACACGCGCTCCGGATGCGCGAGCGCGAAGTGCTGCGACGCGAGCCCGCCGAACGAGAGGCCCGCGCAGATCGCGCGCCGGCCCGGCGCCGCCCAGTCGAGCACGCGGCCGAGATCGGAGACGACGTGGTCGATCGAGTACGCGTCCGGATCTTCGGGCGCCTGCGACCGGCCGTGTCCGCGGTAGTCCCACAGCACGACGCGGTACCCCGCCGCGACGAACGGCTCCACCTGCGCGCGAAAGTTCTCGTGCGTCTGCACGTAGCCGGGCGAGAACACGATAGGCTCGCCGGCGCCGTGCGCCTCGGCGTAGAGCTGCGTTCCATCCGCAGCGGCGACGAAAGGCATCGAGCCTCCTCGGGGACGTTCTTTGAGAAACTAAGAAACGAAGAAGCTGCGTGTTGGCCGGGCGCGAGAGTTTCTTAACTACTCAAAGAACGTCCCCGCTCAGGCTTTCTCGATCTTCGCGCGCAGCGCGCGGACCATGCCGTCGAGCTGCTGCTCGAGCGGCAGCTTGATCGTGAACTCGGGCACGAACGCCCTCGTCGCGCCCTCTATCTCGAAGCACACGCGCGTGCACGCGCCGCGCTCCTCGAACGTGATCTTTCCGTCGAGCCGCTTCCAGATGTTCCCGTCGCACACCTTCTCGAAGCGCACGTTGCCGTCGGGCGCGAACGTGAAATGGAACGTGGCGTCGCTATCGCGGCCGAGCGCGCGGAACTTCGAGTGCGTCGTCAGCTTGCTGCCCGCGCGCTTCACGATCTCGGTCTGCGCGCCCTCGAACAGGCTCGTCAGCGTGCGCTCGTCCGCGAGCACGGCGGCCGCATCGGCGCGCGCGCGAGCGACCTCGAACTCCTTCGTGAGCCGCATCGACGCTTCCCTCCGCCGCGCATTGTTCCACGCGTGCGAAGCGATGCCTACTCGGGCGGGCTCGCCGCCGTCTCAGTGCAGCACGACCACCGACGGCGGCACGAGCAGCGGCGCCCCGACCGGCAGCGCCGTCACGAGCGTGTGCAGATCGCGCAGCTCGCGCGGCAGCGCGTCGAGCGGGCCCGCGCTCTGCGCGCGCGCGCCGAACAGGAGCTCGCCGATCTGCTGCGCGAGCGTCTTCTGCGCCGGGAAGCTCTTCAGCGAGACGGGCGCGTCGGCCGCAATGCCGACGGCCTTCTTCGCCGCGACGGCCGCCTCGTAGAGGCCGCCGAGCTCGTCGACCAGGCCGATCTCGAGCGCCTGCGCGCCGGTCCAGACGCGCCCGCCGCCCACCTTCTTGACGGCGTCTAGGTCGAGCGCGCGCCCCTCGGCGACGCGCGCGACGAACTGCTCGTAGACGCCCTCGACGTCCTTGCGCAGCACCTCGCGCGCGCCCGCGGTGAGCGGCTGGCTCCCGAACAACAAGTCGGCCCGTGCGCCGCGCTGCATCGTCTCGACCGTGACGCCGACCTTCTCGAGCAGGCCGCCGAGCGACGGGCGGATCACGAACACGCCGATCGAGCCCGTCAGCGAGGTCGGATGGCTCACGATCGTGTCGGCCGCGCTCGCGACGTAATAGCCGCCCGACGCCGCGACGTCGGACAGCGAGACGACGACGGGCTTGCCGGCTGCGCGCGCGTCGCGCAGCGCGCGCCACATCAGATCCGACGCGAGTGGCGAGCCGCCGGGGCTGTCGATGCGCACGAGCAGCGCCTTCACCTCGGCGTCGTCGATCGCCTCGTGCACCGCGTCGACGAACGTGTCGGCGGCCATCACGCGCGTGCCGCTCGCGGTGATCTCGCCCTTGCCGGTGACCACCATTCCGGCGCCGCTGATCAGCGCGAAGGTCGCCTGCGGCTCGACGCCGAGCGATGCAACGTCGACCGCGGCCCAGTCTTCTTGCTCGACGATCGGCGCGTCCGTCACGACGTCCTCGTAATAAGCGATCTCATCGATCAACTTCGCGTCCAGCAGATCCTGCGCGGAGCTCGGCGCCTCGTCGATCAGCGCGCGCAGCGCCGCCGGCTCGAGCCGGCGCGCAGCGGCGACGTCGCTCGCGAACGCGGCCTCGGTCGAGTCGAGCAGCGCGTTCGTCATCTCGCGGCTCGCCGCCGACATCTTGTGCGCGGTGAACGGCTCGACCGCGCTCTTGTAATCGCCAGCACGCTCGTACTCGACCATCACGCCGAGCTTCTCGAACAGGCCCGCGAAGAAGAGGTGCTCCGCGGCGAGGCCGAGCAGCGGGCTGCGCGAGGCGGGCGTCGCGACGACGCGCTTCGCCGCGCTCGCGACGTAATAACCGCCGGCGCCGAAGCCCTCGGTCTCGAGCACGGCGACGGTCTCCTTTCCGGCGGCGTTCACGCGCGCGATCGCGGCGCGCAGCTCCTGCGCCTTCCCCCAGCCGATGCCGAGCCCGCGCACGCGCACGACCACGCGCGTGATGCGGGGATCGAGCTCCGCCTTGCGGAACGCCGAGTAGAGCCCGAGCAGGGACCCCTCCCCGGCGCCGAGGAAGCGCGCGAGCAGCGGCGCGTCGGCGCCTTCCGCGTACTCGCCCTCGAGCGTGAGCACGAGCGTGCTGCCCGGCGCGATGCTCGGGCCCCCGCCGCAGCCCGCGAGCGCGAGCAGCGCGAGGACGGCGAGCGCGAGCGCTGCGGCGTGACGGCGAATGCGGCGCATGTTTCCCCCTGCGGTGCGCGGAATCCGCGCAGACTCGACGAATCGACCGGCCGCTCTCCGCTGCCAAGAGCAAAAGCCGCCCGAAGCAAGCCCCATCATCGGGGCGCGCTCTCAGAGAAATGAAGCCGCCGCGAGCCCGGCCGCAAGCGCGAGCCCGCCGCCGAGCGCGAAGCCCATCGTCTGGCCGAACGCGGCGGTCATGCCGCGCGCGTCGTCGGCGCGCGCGAGCGTCGTGCGCGCGGCGCGCAGCGCGAGCGGCGCCGCCGCGAGGAACGTGAGCGCGGCGAGCGGGACGACGCGCAGCGCCACAGCGACGATCACGAGTGCGAATGGCAGCCCGAGCAGCCACGGCACGAGCCGCGCGGCGCCGCGCGCGCCGAGCCGGACGATCGGCGTCCGCTTGCCGTGCTTCGCGTCGGCCTCGCGCTGCGGGAAGTGGTGGAGGAACAGGATCGCGGTGTCGAGCAGCCCGACCACGCACGAGAGCAGCAGCGCGGGCAGCGTCGCGCGGCCGGTCTGGACGTAATAAGTGCCGAGCCCCGCGAGCGGACCGAACAGCAGGAAGATCACCGGCTCGCCGGCGCCGTAGTACGCGAGCCGCAGCGGCGGCGCGGTGTAGAAGAAGCCGAGCACGAAGCCGAGCGCGCCGATGGCGAGCACGACGTGGCCCGGATGGAGGCGGTCGAGCGCGAGGCCGCACGCGAGCCCGGTGCCGAAGCATGCGGCGGCGAGCCGCCACATCCCGCGGCGCGTGAGCACACCGGACTGGAGCACGCGGCTGCCGAGCGGGAACGGGTTCTTCGCGAACGCTGGGTCGGCGTCGAGCCCCGACGCGTCGTCGAACAGATCGTTCACGACGTTGACGCCGGCCTGGAGCGCGATCAGCCCGAGCAGCGTCAGCGCGAAGCGATCCCAGTGCACCGGCCCGCCCTCGGCGGCGACGAGCGCAGTCAGCACCAGCGCCGGCAGCGCTCCCGCGAAGAGGCTCGGCGCGCGCGTCGCGCGCACGAGCGTCGCGACTGCGCTCACCGCGGACTCTCGACGATCGCGCGGATGTTCCGCCACTTCCCGACCGCGCCCTGCCCGTGGCACGAGACGCTCCCCTTGCCCGGCGCGATGTCCTTCTCGGTCATCAGCCCGAGCGCGAGCGTGAACGGCCCGAGCTCGCCGACGTTCTCGGCACGCTTCACCAGCTCGCCCTGATGGCTCCAGCTGAGCGTTCCGGCGGCGCGGTCGTAGCCGATCGCGTAGCGATGGAACGCGCCGGGCTCGAGGCCGCCGCGCTCGTCGAACCAGCAGAAGAACTTCGGCCCCTTCGCGCGCTGCGGCGCCGTCGTGCCGGGGAACGGCAGGTGGGCGTGCACGGTCGCGAACTGGTCGTTGCCGACGAAGAAGTTCACCGCGACGCCGCGCGCGAGATCGAGCAGGTGGAAGCTGACGAAGCCGTCGTAGAGATCGCCGGGCTTCGCGCCGACGATGCGCGCCGCCTGCTCCCACGCGAGCGTGAGCGTCCCGCCGTCGGGCGCGCCGAACGCGCGCGTCGAGAAGTACATGTGCTTCGCGTTGTCGAAGAACTGGACGTGGTCATTGGCGCGCGTGAACGGGAGCGCGGAGACGATCAGCCCGCCGTTCTGGACGATCACAGACGCGTTCGGCTCCTGATAGACCCAGCTCCCGCCGTCGGGCATCGGGAACGAGCCCGGCACCCAGCTCGTCGGCTCGCCCATCACGATCGAACCGAAGTCGCCGATCTCGATCACTTCCTCCGCCACGTCGCCCTCCGAAAGGCGCGCAGTCTATGCATCGCGCGGCAGCGCAGCCGGCCCGCCGTGTCGGCGCGGGGTCAGACTTGCAAACTTGCAAATCGAGGCTGCAAATCGAGGCGCGGCGGGCGGCCAGCGAATACCCTGGCGCGATGTCCGACGACGCTCGCGCGCAGCAGAGAGCCGCCTTCCAGCACTTCGTCGCGGGGCGCCTCGACGAGGCGATCGCCGGCTACCGCGCGGCGCTCGCGCTCGACCCCGAGCTGGCGATCGCGTGGAACGGGCTCGCGATGGTGCTCGAGCGCAAGGACGACCTCGACGGCGCGATCGCCGCAGCCGAGCGCCTCGCCGAGCTCGACCCCGACGACGCCCTCGCGCACACCAGCCTCTCGCGCTTCTACCAGCGCAAGGGCTGGATCGAGCGGGCGGAGCACGAGAAGGCTCGCGCGGCGCAGCTCGCGATGAAGGCGGCCGGGAAGCGGGGCTAGGAAGTCCGCCGCCGGCCGGCCACGGCGAGCCCGACGAGGCCCGCGCCGAGCAGCGCGAGCGTTCCCGGCTCGGGCAGCGGCGTGTTCACGAACGCCTCACTTCCCTCGGACGCGAAGCCCTGCACGTGGACGCCGATCCGGAGGGTCCCGTCAGAGAGCTCGTCCAACACATCCTGCAGCGCGCCGCCCGCCTGCAGGTC
>DASTOI010000536.1:0-2809 GCA_035762585.1 Myxococcota bacterium | reverse complement strand
ATGCGGCCTCGGCGCCGCGAGCCGGCGCGAGCGCGGATTCTGTCACAGCTCGTTCGGCTCGCGCGCGGCCCGCGGCGACGTGCGTCGCACGCGGTCGAATCGTTCACCGCGGCGCGGCGCCCAGGCGTCGGTTAGTCCGCGCGCCGAATCCCCAGCTTCTTCATCCGGCTTCGCAGCGTGCTCGCGTTGATCCCGAGGCGTGCGGCTGCGCCGGTGCCTCCCTCGATGCGCCAGTGCGCCGCTTCGAGCGCCTCGATGATGTGGCGACGCTGGCTCGCCTCGAGCGTTTCGTTCGCAGCGGGAGCGGGCGACGCGCCGGCGGCCGCCTTCGCATTCGTCGTGTGCGAGATCGACTCCGCCGTACGCGGACTCGCGGCCTCGCCGACGCGCGGCAAGACCTCCGCGTCGATCTCCAGCACCGGCCCGCGCGCGAGCACCACCGCGCGCTCCACCACGTTCGACAGCTCGCGCACGTTTCCCGGCCAGTCATACGCGCACAATCTCGCGAATGAATCGGGAGCGATGCCCTCGATGTGCTTGCCGAGCTCGCGCGCGAACTTTTCCGCGAAGTAGAGCGCGAGTAGCTCGACGTCTCCCTCGCGCTCGCGCAGCGGCGGCACCGCGATCGGCACCACGTTCAGGCGGAAATAGAGATCCTTGCGGAAGCGCCCCGCCTCGACTTCGTCTGCGAGGTCGCGGTTGGTCGCAGCGATCACCCGCACGTCCACCTTGCGCGTTTGATTACTGCCGACGGGCTCGATCTCGCGCTCTTGCAGCACCCGTAACAACTTCACCTGCGTGTCGAGCGGCAGCTCGCCGATCTCGTCGAGGAAGAGCGTTCCACCGTGCGCGATCTCGAAGCGGCCCATTCGGCTGTTGGTCGCGCCGGTGAACGCGCCGCGCACGTGGCCGAACAGCTCGCTCTCGACGAGGCCGGCGGAGATCGCGGAGCAGTTCACCTTCACGAGCGGACGCTCGCGGCGCGGGCTGCGGTCGTGCAGCGCGCGCGCGATCAATTCCTTCCCGGTGCCGGTCTCGCCGAGGATCAGCGCGGTGGTCTGCGTCGGCGCGACGGTGTCGACGAGCGCGAGCACCTTCTCGATTGCAGGGCTGCGGCCGACGAAGCCGCGCGCGTCGTGCGCCTGCTGGATCTCCTCCTGCAGGTACGCGTTCTCGCTCGCGAGCTTGTCGCGCAGCTCGGCCACCTGCTCGTACGCGAAGCAGTTGTCGACCGCGACGGCGACCGCGCTGCCGACGCGATCGAGCAGCGTTTCGGGGAGGTCGCGATACGCGTCGCGGCGCGTCGACATGAAGAACAGCGCGCCGAAGCTGCGCTCCTCCCGAATCAGCGGCAGCGCGCACAGCGACTCCATGCCCTCGCGCTCCATCACGATGTGCGTCATCGGGAAGAGCGTGCGCAGCTCCTCGCGCGTCGCGGCCACATAACGCCTGCGCTGCTCCTGCGCCCAGCGGCACGCCGTTCCCGCCGACGGGAACTCCTCGATCATCGGCCCGCGCGCGGGCTGATCGAGCGCGAGCACGTGCACGCGCAAGCTCTCGGGGCCGGTCGGCACCTCGATGCCGAAGCGCTCGCACGCGAGCAGCGGCTTCACCGAGCGCGCGAGCTCCGCGAACAGGTCCGCGCGGCGCAGGTGCCGCGTGCTCGACTGATTGATCGAGAGCAGCGCAGCCAGCTCGCCGTACGCGAGATCGAGATGCTGCTGCGTCGCGGAGAGATCGCGCCGCGTCGTCTCGAGCTTCACCTCGAGATCGCGGAACGCGCTCTGCAGCATCGCCTCCGCGTGCAGCCGCTCGATCTCGACGCGCGCGCGATTCGCGAACACCTCGAACAGCGCGAGATCGCGCGGCGATTCCGGCATCGGCTCGGTGTCGAGCGCGGCGAGGTGGCCGAGTGTCTGCCCCTGCGCGCCGCGCAGAGGGATGCCGAGGTAGCTGCGCACCCCCATCGTCACGAGCGGCGTGTCGGACGGGAACAGCCGCTGGACGTCGTCGGGATACAGGCAGAGCTCACCCGCGACGACGCGCTCGCACGGCGTGCCGGCGAGCCGGAACTCGATGTTCGAGAGCCAGTCGTCCTCGCCCCAATACGCGAGCGTTCGAACGCGATCCTGGGCGCCGGCGAACTCGGCGACGAACGCGTACTTCACACCGAGCGACTGCGCGAGGTTCTTCACCAGCTGGCGCATGAAGTCGATGCCCGCGCGATCCGCGGTCGCCTCGACGACGGAGCGGTACGCGAGCTCCGCGTTCCACTTCTGGAGCACGCGCGCATCGGGAGCCCTCACGACGGCGTCGGTCATGGCTGCCTCCCGATCCTCGGCGCGCGCGCGGGCCCGATCGCGGCACGCGGCGGGCTCCAGCATGACACGAATCGGCTCGCTGGGAGACCGACTCGGGATGCCCGATCGACGGACGCTGAGAGTCCAACGCATGCGGAGGCCATTGTTCGACTCCGCTCGGCTCCGAAGACTCCGCCTCGCTGCGCGCTTCGCTTGCTATTCGGTTTCCTGTGGCGTCCCGTTCGCGTGGCTCAGCAGCCGCTCGATGAACGGCGAGCAGGCCGCCAGCTGCGCGCCGGCTGCGATTAGGCTGCTCAGCCAATCCCGCGCCGGGCCGTCGAGCCAGCGCAGCTCGGTGAGGTCGAGCGTGATCTGCTTCGGCGCGTGCGCCGAGAGCGAAGCCTTCATCACTGCGAGATCCGCCTCTCCGAGCCGCCCTTCGAGATGGAGCCGCGTCGTCCCCTCTGACTCCGTGCGCGTGATTCGCAGCATCGCCCGTGAACCTCGCT
>DASTOI010000535.1:0-9382 GCA_035762585.1 Myxococcota bacterium | reverse complement strand
CGCGCGCGCGCGGCACGCGATGATCGGCGGGCAGCACGACCATCACCGCGTCCGGGTCCTCGCTCGCGATGCGCGCGGCCGCGAGCCCGATCGCGCCCGCGGTGTTGCGCATCTGCGGCTCGACGAGCGTGCGCTCCGGCGCGATGCCCGCCTCGCTCCGAATCAGCTCCGCGTGGTCGCGCCCGCAGACGAGCCACACGTTGCTGGCGCCCGCGACGCGCCGCGCGCGCGCCACCGCCTCGGCGAGCAGCGAGCCGTTGCCCGCGACGCGGAGCAGCGGCTTCGGCCGCGCCTCGCGCGAGAGCGGCCAGAAGCGCGTGCCCGCGCCGCCCGCGAGCACGACCGCATGGACCCGAGGTGTCTTCATCGGCCGACGCTGATGTACTCGAAGCCGGCTTTCCGAAGCGCCTCGGGCTCGTAGACGTTGCGCAGGTCGACCATCACGGGCTGGCGCAGCGCGAGCCGCACGCGCGCGAGATCGAGCATCCGGAACTGGTTCCACTCGGTGACGATCACCGCGGCGTCCGCTCCCTCGCACGCCTGATAAGCGTCCTTGCAGAGCGTGACGTCCGGGAGATGCGGCTCGGCCGCGCGCATCGCGACCGGATCGAACGCACGCACCGCGGCGCCGCGCGCGACGAGCCCGCGCGCGATGTCGATCGACGGCGCGTCGCGCACGTCGTCGGTCTCGGGCTTGAACGAGAGCCCTAACAGGCAGATCGTCTTGCCGGCGAGCGAGCCGCCGACCGCGCGCTCGACCTTCTCGATCATGCGCGCGCGCTGGCGATCGTTCACGCGCACGGTGGCCTCGACGATCTCGAGCGAGCCGCCGTGCGCGCGCGCGAAGTGCGCCGCCGCGCGCGTGTCCTTCGGGAAGCACGACCCGCCGAAGCCCGGGCCCGCGTGCAGGAACTTCTTGCCGATGCGGCCGTCGAGGCCGATCCCGCGCGCGAGCGCCTGCACGTCGCCGCCGACCGTCTCGCAGAGATTCGCGAACTCGTTGATGAACGAGATCTTCGTCGCGAGGAACGCGTTCGCCGCGTACTTCGTCAGCTCCGAGGTCGCGACGTTCGTCATCACGAACGGCGTCTCGTTCAGGAACAGCGGGCGGTAGAGATCCCGGAGAATCGCGCGCGAGGCGTCGTCCTCGGCGCCGATCACGACGCGGTCGGGGCGCATGAAGTCGCCGATCGCGGCGCCCTCGCGGAGGAACTCGGGGTTCGACGCGACCGCGAACGTCTCGTCGCGGCCCGCCGCCTCGAGCTCCTCGCGGATCCACTGCTTCACGCGCTGCGTGGTGCCGACCGGCACCGTGCTCTTCGTGACGACGACCTTGTAACCGTTCAGCGCGCGGCCGATCTCGCGGGCGACCGCCTCGATCGAGCTCAGGTCGGTGCCGCCGCCGTCGAGCGTCGGCGTCTGCACCGCGATGAACAGCACGAGCGACGAGCGCACGGCGTCGGCGGTGTCGGTCGTGAACGAGAGGCGGCCCTGCTCGACGTTGCGTGCGACGAGCGCCTCGAGGCCGGGCTCGTAGATCGGGATGCGGCCCCGCTGCAGCGCGTCCACCTTCGCGGCGTCCTTGTCGGCGCAGATCACCGAGACGCCGAACTCGGCGAAGCACGCGCCCGTGACGAGGCCGACGTAGCCCGTGCCGATGACGCAGACGTTCATGACGCGCGCGCTCCCCGGTAGCTCTCGATCGTTACCGCGAGGCCGTCGAGCAGGCTCGTGCGCGGCCGGAAGCCGAGCAGCGCCTCCGCGCGCGCGAGGCTCGCGAGGCTGTGCCGCACGTCGCCCGCGCGCGCCGGCTCGTAGCGGGCCGTGAGCTTCGTGCCGGCGACGTCTTGGATCGCGCGCAGCAGCTCGTTCATGCTGATCCGCCGCCCCCCCGCGACGTTGATCACCGCGCCCGCCGCCTTCGCGCTCTCGGCCGCGAGCAGGTTCGCCTCGACGACGTCGCCCACGTACACGAAATCGCGCGTCTGCTCGCCGTCGCCGAAGATCGTCGGCGCGCGGCCGGCCAGGCACGCCGCGACGAAGCGCGGCAGCACCGCGGCGTACTCGCTCTCGGGATTCTGGCGCGGCCCGTAGACGTTGAAGTACCGCAGCGCGACCGCCTCGAAGCCGTAGAGCTTCGCGAACAGCCGGCAGTAGGACTCGGCGGCGAGCTTCTGCAGCGCATACGGAGACTCGGGCGAAGGCGCCATCTCCTCGGTCTTCGGAAGCTGCTCGCCGTTTCCGTACACCGCGCACGAGCCGGCGAACACGAAGCGCCTAACACCTGCGGCGCGCGCTGCCTGGAGCAGCCCGAGCGTGCCGTCGAGATTCACGCGATTCGTCAGCGCGGGCTCGGCGACGCTGCGCGGCACCGACGCGATCGCGGCCTGATGAAACACGACGTCCGCGCCGGCGACCGCGCGCGCCACGAGGTCGGCGTCGCACAGGTCGCCCTTCAGCAGCTCGATCTGTGCGCGCGAGGCCTCGAGGTTTTCCTCCGTGCCGCTCGAGAAATCGTCGAGCACGCGCACGCGCGCGCCCTCGCGCACGAGCCGATCGGCGAGGTGGCTGCCGATGAAGCCCGCGCCGCCCGTGATCAGTGCGATTCGCCTCATCGCGCGCCCGGCCCTCCGCGGCGGCGTCCGCTCGCCCGCTCTTGGGCCTGGATATCGGCGTCCACCATGATCCGCACGAGATCCGCGAACGGCGTCTGCGCCTTCCAGCCGAGCTGCGCGTGCGCCTTGCGCGGATCGGCGAGCAGCGAGTCGACTTCGGCGGGGCGCAGGTACTGCGCGTCGAAGCGCACGAAGTCCGCAACCTCGAGGCCGACGTGCGCGAACGCGATCTCGACGAACTCGCGCGGCGAGTGCGCCTCGCCGGTGCCGATCACGTAGTCCTCGGGCGCGTCCTGCTGGAGCATGCGCCACATCGCGTCGACGTATTCGGGCGCGTAGCCCCAGTCGCGGTGCGAATCGAGATTGCCGAGCACGAGCTCGTCCGCGAGGCCGAGCTTCAAGCGCGCGACGCCCTCGCTGATCTTGCGCGTCACGAACTCGCGGCCGCGCCGCGGCGACTCGTGATTGAAGAGAATCCCCGAGACCGCGAACAGGCCGAAGCTCTCGCGGTAGTTCACGGTGATGTGGTGGCCGAACACCTTCGCGACGCCGTACGGGCTGCGCGGATAGAACGGCGTCAGCTCGTTCTGCGGCGTCTCGCGCACCTTGCCGAACATCTCGGAGCTCGAGGCCTGGTAGAAGCGGATGCTCGGGTCGATGAGCTTCAGCGCCTCGAGCTTGCGCGTCACGCCGAGCGCGGTGAACTCGCCGGTGAGCGTCGGCTGCGACCACGAGGTGGGCACGAACGACTGCGCGGCGAGGTTGTAGACCTCGCGCGGGCGCACGGCCGACATCGCCGCGAGCAGCGAGCTCTGATCGAGCAGGTCCGCCTGGTGGAGCGTCACGCGCCCTGACAAGTGCGCGATGCGCTCGAAGTTCTCGGTGCTCGCGCGCCGCACCACGCCGTGCACCGCATAGCCCTTCGCGAGCAGCAGCTCCGCGAGGTACGAGCCGTCCTGCCCGGTGATGCCCGTGATCAGTGCAGCGGGCGCGCTCAAGGTCTCTCCCTGTCCGGCGGCGTCGCCTGTACGGCGCCGTGCGGCGCGGCCGGGTCGTCGATCGACGCGAAGCCGAGGTTGCGCAGGATACGGATGGTGAGCAGCGCGACCACGAGCAGGAACACGAGGCTCGCGATGCCGTCGAGACGCGTGAACGAGACCGCGATCAGGCAGAAGCATGCGGTGAGCCCGTAGAGCGAGAGCACCGCGGGCCGATGATCGCCGTGGTGCTCGTAGAGCAGCCGGTGGTGCATGTGCATGCGATCGGCCTGCATCACGCCCTTGCCCGAGCGCAGCCGGCGCACGATCGAGAGCGTCGTGTCGAGCAGCGGCACCGCGAGCGCGAGCAGCGGCACCAGGAACGTGATGACGGTGGCCTTCTGGTAGCCCTCGAGCGCGAGGATCGAGAGGCTGTAGCCGATGAAGAGCGCGCCGGTGTCGCCAATGAAGATGCGCGCCGGCGGGAAATTCCACGGCAGGAAGCCGAGCAGCGCGCCGGCCAGCGCGAGGCCGGCCGCCACCACCGCGACGTGCCCCGCCTGATAAGCGACCACCGTCAGCGCGAGCGTGATGATCGCGCTGACGCCCGTGCACAGACCGTCGAGCCCATCGATCAGATTGATCGAGTTCGTGACGCCGACGATCCAGACCGTCGTCCAGAACCACGCGAGCCAGGTCGGGAAGTACAGAACCTCACCCGTGAGCGGATTCGTGAAGTGATCGATCAGCGTTCCGTACGAGATCGCGACCGCGGCCGCGGCGAGCTGCACGGCGAGCTTCGGCCACGCCGAGAGGCCCCAGCGATCGTCGAGTGCGCCGAGCCCGAGCATCATCAGGCCGCCGATCAGCAGCGGCGAGACCTCCGTCGCGATGCCGCTTTCCGCCGGCACGAGCTGGAGCGCGACCGAGACGCCGACCAAGAAGCCGAACGCGACCGAGAGGCCGCCGAGCAGCGGCATCGCGCGGCGCACGCTGACCTTGCGTTCGTTCGGCTTGTCGATCGCACCGATCGCGAGCGCGAGCCGCGAGACGAGCGGCGTCGCGAGGGCCGCCACGATCAGTGCGGCGACGAACGTCCCACTCGTCCACAACGCGTCGCTCATTGAGAGATTCTCGAGACTTCCGGCGCCCCTTAGCTACGAGGCGCGTACTTCCCGTATCGGTAGCGATCCAGCTCCGCGTCTGCGTCGTTCATCACCACGCCGATCACGCGATCGCGGCCGAGCACCTCGAGCGCCGCCTCGATGTCGGGCTGCGGCGTCTGGTCGGCGCGCACGACGAATACGGTGCCGTCGCACGAGCCGCTGACGGTCTTCGCGTCCGGCAGGCCGAGCGTCGGCGGCAGATCGAGGATCACGCGCTCGTAGCGCGTCGCGAGCGTCTCGAGCAGGCGATCCATGCGCTCGGACGAGAGCAGCTCGGACGGGTTCTGCGGGAGGCCGCGCACCGCGAGCACGTCGAGCGGGCTGCCGGGCGCGCGCGTCATCGCTTGCTCGAGCGGCACGCCGTCGAGCACCTCGGCGAGGCCGGCGTCGATGCGCAGCCCGAGCGAGGCCGCGATCGTCGGCTCGCGCAGATCGCACTCCACCAGCGCGACCTTGCTGCCGAGCTGCATCGCGCTCACCGCCGCGAGGCCGATCGCCGCCATCGTCTTGCCCTCGCCGGGCAGCGCGCTCGTCACCGCGATCGTCCGCAGCGGGCGCGATTCGGCGAGCGCGTCGATGCGCGCGCGCAGCGAACGGAACTGCTCGGCCACCACGGACTCGGGCTGCAGCAGCACGATGCGCCGCTTGTTGTGGACGTCGCCGCCCTCCGTGCTGACGGGCGGCGCGACCTTCGCGCGCAGCCGCTCGAACACGTGCTCCCCGTCGACCGCGTGGCCGCCATGCGCGGGCGGGGCGAACCCCGGCTCCGCCGCAGCTCCGGCGGCCTCCGCCAAGCGGCGCGCGCGCTGGTCTTCCGCCTTGCGCAGCGCGTCGTACACCTTTCCCATCACGCACCCCCAGTCTGTCGGCGGCGAAGCCAGCCGAACCATTCGAAGCCGCGGCGCGGAACGCTACGGGGCGCAGCGGAATTCTCTCGCACGTTCGTGGGCGCGGCGCCGGCGGGCGCCGCGGGCACTAGATCGAGATCGCGCGCGACCTCGCGGATCGCGTCCGCGTCGATCACCTGCAGCCCGCGCCCGAAGCCGAGCAGGAGCGCGCTGTCGCACACGATGTTCACGAGCCGCGGCACGCCGCCGGTCACCGCGTGCACCTCGGCGAGCGCGCGCTTCTTGAACAGCTCCTTGCCCGTGTGACCGGCGAGCCGCAGCCGCTCCTGCACGTACGCGGTGGTCTCCTCGGCGCCGAACGGGCGCAGCTGATGGCGCAGCACGATGCGCTGACGCAGCTGGCGCAGCTCCGGCCGCGCGAGCATCTCGGCCAGCTCGGGCTGCCCGACCAGCATGATCTGCAGCAGCTTCGAGCTCGGCGTCTCCAGGTTCGACAGCAGGCGCACCTCTTCGAGCATCTCCGTCGAGAGATTCTGCGCCTCGTCGATGATCAGCAGCGTCGGCAGATCCTGCTCGAGCCGCTCGATCAGGAAGCGGTTCAGCGAGATCAGGTACTCGGCCTTGGTGGCGCACGGCGTCTCGATGCCGAGCTCGTCGAACAGCACGCGGAAGAAGTCGAGCGGCTCGAGGCGCGGGTTGAACAGGAACGCCGCGAGCGTATTGCGGTCGAGCTGCGCGAGCAGCGCGTGCAGCAGCGTCGTCTTGCCCGTGCCCACCTCGCCGGTGAGCAGCACGAACCCCTTCCGCGCCCGCACGCCGTAGACCAGCGTCGCGAGCCCTTCGCGGTGCGCCTCGCCCATGTAGAGAAACGCCGGATCGGGCGTCATCTCGAAGGGCGGCCGCAGGAGTCCGTAGTGGGCGTGATACATGCTCAGCCGCCCGCAGGCGCCTCCTGCGCAGCCTCACCGCCCGGCGCATTGCGAATGCTCTGCCAGTAATAACCCGCACCCGACGCGACGATCACGACCACCGTCGCGACGCCCGCGAGCGCGATCTGGCGCACCAGCGTGCGCCGCCGCGCCGCGATGTCGGACGGCAGCACGACGGAGGGAATCGCCGCTAGGACGGGGAGGCCGAGGCGCTCCTGGAGCGTTCGGGGGGAGTGGAAGGACGTGTCGAGCGCTTCCGTCGCGATGCCATAGGCG
This sequence comes from Myxococcota bacterium, assembly GCA_035762585.1. Taxonomy (GTDB): domain Bacteria; phylum Myxococcota_A; class UBA9160; order UBA9160; family UBA6930; genus VGRF01. Next base: position 2,571 of record DASTOI010000535.1, on the reverse strand, counting down.
GCGGCGAGCACGAGGCCGATCAGCACGCCTACCGCGATGATCAGGGGGCGATTCGGGGAGGTCGGCTCGGGCGGCGCCACGGCTTGCTCGAGCACCCGGAACTTCTCGCCCTTCTGGCGGGATTCCATGTCCGCAGCGACACCCGCCTCCAGGCGCTTGCGGCTGAACTCCTGATACGACTCGAACAAGTGCTCATGCTCGCGCTCGAGCGCGCCGAGCTGCTCAGCGACGCGCGGCGTCTTCGCGAGCCGCTCCTCGACGATCTGCAGCTGCTGCTGGAGGTCCTCGAGCTCCTTGCGGCCGGACTGGGCTCGCAGCGCCGCGCGCTGCATCTCGAAGCGCGCGTTCTGCTGGATGGGCGAATAGCTGTTCGGGTCGTTCGCGCCGGCTTCGATCTCCTTCTCGAGGCCTGCGATCTCGTCCTTGGCCGCGATCACGTCAGGATGCTTGTCCGTGAAGCCGCGCGATCGATACTCGGAGAGCTGGAGCTGAAGCATCTCCACGCGCCGGCGCGGCGTCATCGCGTTCATCGAGTAGAGATCCTGAGTGCCGCCGCCCGCGAGAGCTTGCTGGTGATAGAACGCCTCGTCGCTCGCGGCGATCGAGAGCTCGCGCTGCACGTCGCGAAGATTCTGCATCAGACGCTCGTGCAGCCGCTGGTTCGCCTCGAAGTCTTCTGGAAGCGCGCCGGAGTTCGCGGTCTTTACGTCCGCGATCTCTTTTTCGACGCGCGCGATCTCGATCGACTGCCGGCGCAGCTCTTCCTGAATGAACTCCCTCGTGTCCCCCGAGATCGCGGTGCGGTCTCGCAGGTGCTCCTCGATGAAGCTGTTCGCGAGACGATTGGCGACATCGGCGGCAATTCGCGGCGAGCGATGCGCGAACTGCAGCTGAAAGGTCGTGACGGTGATGTCATTTGCGCGCGCGCCGATCCGCGCGCGAGCCTCCGTCGCGAGCTCCGGCAGGACCGGTACGAGGAAGATCTCCTCGCGCATGTAGTCGATCACCTCAGCGCGAGTCATTTCATCTGCCAGCTCCGGATAGACGTTGAACTCGTCGATCACCTGCGAGAGCCGTCCACGCGAGAGGATCTGCATCTGGAGCAGGTGGAGGCGGTTGTTGAGCTCGGTCTCCGGCACGCCGGGCTCGACGAGCCTCTCGGAGATCGATTGCGGCTCGATCAGCAGCGTCGTCGCGGCGAGGTAGCTGTTGGGGATCCAGCCCGCGACGACGAGCGAGATCAAGACCGACGCGCCACCGATGGCGAGCATCGTGACCCGGCGGCGGCGCCACAGTCCGCGCAGATCGTCGAGTCGAAAACCTTGCTCCAGGTCCATACGTCGCTCCTCGATCACCACCGAATCGGTTCGAGCTCGACGCGGATGCCGAGCATGATTCGGAAGCGTTCAGCGTCGTTGAAGAACGAAGCTTGCGTCGCATCCTGTTTGCGCCAGGAGAACGCGCTCACGAGGCGGGTGCGGGCGGAGACCATGTAGCTCGCATTGAGATACGTCGTGATGCTCTCGACGCTCTCGGTCTCCTCCGAACCCGGGAGGATCCGGACTCCAACCGGCACCAAATTGTTGATGGCGGGGAGCGCGCCGGATGCGGGGAGCGTGTCGAGCAGAACCACGGTCTGAGCGCCGGCCTCCGTTTCCTTGCGATCCTCCCAGACCACTGCCGCCCCGAGATTCAGCTCACGCCACGGCCGCACGTTGCCGCGCAGCTCGACCGCGTCGGACACGGAGCTGAAGCCTGCGCCGGAGTTGGAAGCCTCGTCGCGGCGGTACGCAATCGACAATGCTGCGGCCTGCCACGTGCGCTCGACGCTGATGTCGGCGAAGTACGTGAGGTCGTCGCGATCCGGCGAAGCGCCAGTCACCGGAAGCACGTCGAGTCCGCGTAGAAGGAGCTGGTTGTGAACCAGAGACCCCGCTGCGACGCGGACGAAGTTGCAGCCGGGACCGTCGAAGAACTCGCCGGTCGACAGCGTCGGGCACGTGCTCGGCAACACTCCGATCTCGATGTCGTTGTTGGCGATGACGGGGTCGTTGCCGACGAAGCGATAGAGCTGGATGCGGAATGGCGTTTGCTGTTGAACCCGCGGTTGCCGTATGTAGGTCGGACCGGCCGAAGCACGGACGGCGAACGTGTCCACCGGCTCGTAGTTCATGATCAGCGACAGATTCACGTAGTCGGTGTCTCGCTCAGGGTTCGCCCCCCGTTCTTCGATCGTGACCCGCGAGTACGACGTCCCGACACCGAGCGCGAGCGTTCGCGACACGTGGTGCTGGTAGTCGATGCCGGCGCCGTAGGTCTGCTGATCGAAGCGCCGCTCATTCGTGAAGTCCCAGAGCGCGAAGCTTCCGTGGATCTGGAGGACGTCGATCGGCGTGAGACGGTGGCTCGCGACCAGCTGGGCGACGTTGCGCGAGAAGCGATCGCGCGCGCCAGATTCGGCGGGCGTGCCACCCTCGGTTTCGGCGGTGGTCAAGAGGCGGAGGCTCCGATAGCGCTGAAACGAATCCCGCAGCTGGATCGACGTGCGCGAGCTGGGATTCCACGCGACCG
>DASTOI010000534.1:0-2611 GCA_035762585.1 Myxococcota bacterium | reverse complement strand
AGCGCCGCGCCTCCTGATGCACCTTCGTCACGAGCGGGCAGGTCGCGTCGATCACGTCGTGGCGCGCGCGCCGCGCTTCTTCGCGCACCGCCGGCGAGACGCCGTGCGCGCTGAAGATCAGCACCGAGCCAGGCGGCGCGTCGGCGGGCTGCTCGACGAAGATCACGCCCTTCGCGCGCAGTCGATCCTGCACGCTGCGGTTGTGAACGATGCCGTGGCGCACGTAGATCGGCGGCCCAAAGCGCGCGAGCGCGAGCTCGACGATGCGGATCGCGCGCTCGACGCCGGCGCAGAAGCCGCGCGGGCGCGCGAGCAGAATCCGCAGCGGCGCACTCACGACACGTGTGGGCGTTGCGCTCACGACACGTGTGGGCGTTGCGCTCACGACTCGCGCGCCACGACGAACACCGCGAGCTCGCGCAGCGCTTCGCGCGCGACCGGCTCGAACGCGCCGCGCTCGAGGCTCGCGAGCGCGCGCTCGAGCTCGAAGCGCGCGAGCTCGAGCGTGCACGCCTCCGCGTCGGTCGCCTCGAGCAGCGCGACGCCGCGCGCGATCTCGTCCTCGGAGAGCGGCTCGCGCCCGCCGAGCAGCGCGCGCAGCTCGGCGCCGGCGGCGCCTTCGTGCGCCGCACCGATCACGATCGGCAGCGACGCCTTGCGCTGGCGCAGGTCGCTCGCGGCCGGCTTTCCGACGCGGCGCGGGTCGCCCCAGATGCCGAGCCAGTCGTCGACCGCTTGGAACGCGAGGCCGAGCGAGCGGCCGAATTCAGCGAGCGCCGTAACAGACTCGGGCGGGCCTTCCGCGAGCAGCGCGCCGAGCGACGCCGCGCAGCCGAGCAGCGCGCCGGTCTTCATCGACGCCATGCGCACGTAATCGGCGACCGCGATGTCGCGGCGCCGCTCGAACGCGAGATCGAGCATCTGGCCGGCGATCACGGTCTCGGTCGCTTCTGCGAGCGATGCGAGCGCGGCGACGCGCGCCGGGCTCTCGTCGGCGAGCAGCACGCGCTGCGCGAGCGGTACGAGCGCGTCGCCGGCGCAGAGCGCGGGGCCGACCCCGAACACCGCCCACGCGGTCGCTCGCCCGCGGCGCTCGCGATCGCCGTCCATCACGTCGTCGTGCAGCAGCGTGAAGTCGTGGATCAGCTCGAGCGCGGCCCCTGCGGCAAGCGCGCGCTCGGCCGGCTGTCCCACGGCTTCGGCGGAGAGCAGCGCGAACGCCGGCCGGAGCAGCTTGCCGCCGCGCTGCACGGCTGGCCTCCCGTCCGCGTCCTGCCAGCCCCAGTGGTACTCGACCACACGCCGCAGCTCGGTGCTGAGCGTCGCGGACGCCGCCGCCAGCGCGGGGCCCACCAGCATGCGCGCGCGCGCGAGGCTCTTCGGAGTGCTCCCTGATGACTTCGCCTGATGGGTCGTCATGCCGCCTCCTTCGCGGTCGGCCGGCCGCGCCGCGCGCACGCGGCGAGCGCCGCGCTCGCTGCGGCGAGGCCGCTGCGCACGGCGCTCTCCATCGTCGCGGGCCAGCCGGTGTCGGTGTATGCGCCGGCGAGGAACACGCCGCCGTACTCGCTGCCCGGCGCGGGCCGGAGGCGGCGCGTTCCGGGCGCCGCGCGAAACGTCGCGGCGGGCTCGCGCGTCACGGCGAAGCGCAGCACGCGCGCGTCGCGCGCGAGCGGGAGCAGCGCGGCGAATGCGGGCAGGAAGATCGCGCGCAGCTCCGCAGTCGAGTGGTCCTGCCAGCGGTCCGCCGCGGAGAGCGACGCAGTCAGGTATTGCCCCTCGTTCAGGCGCGCGCTGTGCGTGCGATCGAAGATCCACTGCAGCGGGCTGTCGAGCGCCGCGAGCAGCGGATGCGACAGCACGCGCCGATCGAACAGCACGTGGAGGTTCACGATCGGCGAATGGCCGAGCTGCGCGAGCGCGCGCAGCTCGCTGCGCATGTGCAGCAGCTGCGCGGCTTCGTCGTGCGGTGTCGCGAGCACGATGGCGTCGGCTGCGAGCCGCGCGCCGTGCGACCAGAGCGCCGGCCGCGCGGCGTCGCACTCGATCGCGTCGGCGCGCGCGCCGAGATCGACGCGCACGCCGCGCGCGCGCAGCGCTGCTGCGGCAGGCTCGGCATGCAGCGCGGAGAACGGCACCGCGGGCCAGCCGATGTCGGCACCGGCCGCGCGTTCGAGAAAGCCGGTGCGCATCACGCGAGCGGCGAGCGCGAGCGAGGCGTCGCGCGCGGGCAGGTTCAGCGTCGGCCGGATCAAGAGGTCCCAGAGCGTGTCGATCGACGCGTCGCTCTCGCCTTGCTCGCGCAGCCAGTCCCCTAATGAGCGACGATCGAGCGCGTAGCTCTCTGGGTCGAGCGCGCCGAAGCGGCGCGCGGTCAACGCCGCGCGCACGCGCTGCGCGAGCGAGAGCGCGGGGAAGCGCAGCAGGCTCGGCGCGAGATGCGCGGGCGCCGGCAGCGGCGCGCGGCGAATCCACGCGAGCGCGCGGCCCGGGCGCGCGACGGGCACCGCGAGACGCGGCTGCAGCACGACGCGCGAGCGGACGCCGAGCCGATCGAGGAACGCGAGGTACCGATCGCAGCAGCGCAGGAACACGTGCTGGCCGTTGTCGA
>DASTOI010000533.1:0-3785 GCA_035762585.1 Myxococcota bacterium | reverse complement strand
TTGCAGGATGCGCACCATCCTGTCGATCACGGCCTGCTTCTCGGGCCCGTCGTCCAGTGCCTTCAGCTGCACGAACAGCTTGTCGTATTCGGGGTTCTGGTAGTTGGCGGTGTTCTCGCCGTCCGACACGCTCTTGGAGTTCGGTCCGTAGAGCAGGAACAGGAAATTCTCCGCGTCGGGGTAGTCGGCGTTCCAGCCGAGCCAGAACACCTGATGCTTGCCCTTGCGGATCTTGTCCTGGAACTGGTTGTTGTCCGTCGCGCGCACTTCGAGCTGGATGTCGATCTTCGCGAACTGGCGCACGACCCACTCGATCTGCGGGCGCCGCTCCGGCGTCGGCACGGCGTAATAGTCGTAATTGATCACGAGCGGCTTGCCGGTCTTCGCGTCGCGGCCGTTCGGGTAGCCGGCCAGAGCCATCAGCCGCTTCGCTTCGTCGAGCGAGCGCCGCACGGGCTTCCCGTTCTCGATGCGATGCGTGATCGGGTTCACACCTGCCAGCGTGCCCTCGCGCGAGCCGGAGATGCCGGCGGGCAGCGGGCTCATCGCCGTCGTGCCGGCGAGCGACGGAAAGATCCGCGAGTACTCGTCCCAATCGAGCGCGATGCTGATCGCCTGGCGCAGCTTGCGGTGACGCACGCGCTCCTCGGCCGTGTCGCCCCAACCGATCAGCGGGTCGAGCATGTTGAAGCCGATGAAGTAGCTGTTCACGTCCGAGTACTGCGGGAAGTGAAAGCCCTTGCGCTCGTAGCGCTCGCGCACTTCGTCGGAGTCGAGCATCTCGACGAGGTAGGGCTTGCCGGTGTCCGTGCGCTCGAAGATCTCGAGATCGAAGAAACCGTCGCGGAACTTGTTACGGCGCGGCGACGCCTCGCGCTCGACCTGCGCGACGATCTTGTCGAGGAACGGCGTCGGCTTGCCGCAGTCGTCGAGCAGCCCGCTCGCGCGATCCTCCGCGCTGCCTTCGCACGGATAGGGCTCGCCGCGGTAGTTGGGGTTCCGCTCCATCACGATGCGCCGGTCCTTGATGAACTCGGTCACCATGAACGGGCCCGTTCCGACCGGCCACATGTCGAGCGAGAGCCCGCGCTCCGCCATGCCTGGCTGCGCGTAGAACGCGTCCGCCTCCCACGGCACCGGCGAGAGGAACGTCATCTGCATCCAGTACTTCCACTGCGGGTACTTGCCCTTGATGCGGATGCGCAAGAGGTGCGTCTCGGGCGCGCTCGCGCCGGCGAGCGGCCAGCGCCGGAAGTCGAGGAACGGCCGGTCGAGGCTGGCAGGGTCCGTGCCCTCGCGCAGCTTCGCGTCTTCGCGCTTGATCAGCTCTCCGTACTCGCGCAGCCCGATCACGTACTCCGAGAAAATTCCGTAGATCGGCGCGGTGATGCGCGGCGTCGCGTGGCGCTTCAGCGCGTAGACGAAATCCTCGGCGACGAGCTCGCGCGTTCCGCTGTGCTCGAAGTCGAGTGGCGTGCGGCGCGCGCCGAGCTCGCCCGGCGCGAGGTCGTGATAGACGTAGTTGCCCTGCTCGTCTCGCGCGAACGCCGGATGCGGCGCGTAGAAGATGCCGGGCTTGATCGGCACCTCGTAGACGCTCTCGACGACCCGATCCGCGGGCGCGTCGTCGGGCAGGCGATTGCCGTCGCGGTCCAAGTAGATCGGCGCGACCACCGCTTCCGCCGACTTCGGCACCAGCTCGAAGGGGCGCTTCAGGTAGTGGTAGCCGTAAGGGGGCTCGTACACCTGATAAGTCACGAGCGTGTCGGGCGACCAGTAGGACGCGGTCGGATCGACGTGGCGCGGCGTCGTCTCCTGCATCGCCGAGAACAGCGTGTTCTCGGCCGACGCGCCGCGCGGCCACGGGTTGTTGTCGCACGCGAGCGCAGCCAGCGCGGCGGCAAGGCCGGCAGTGAGCATTCGCGGGGCTGTCATGGGCGCGCCTCCCCGGGCGGCGACGATACCCGCGCCTGCGCGCTCGGCAGCCGGAACCACTTCGCATCGAGCGCCGCGTTCAGCTCGGCGTCGCGGAACTCGATCAGCGCGCTGCCCTTCTGCAGTGGGAAGGAGAGCTCCACGCGATAGGGGAACGCCGCCGCGGCGGCGCCCCGCCAGTCGCCGAACCTCGCGACCGCGAGCTCCTCGCCGCTGGGCGCGGCGAGCACGCGCGCCTCGATCAGCAGGCCGGATGCGTCGAGCGTGACGCTGCGGTCTTCCCACACGAGGCGCAGCTCGCCGGCCGGCCCGCCCTCGGCGCGCGGCAGCTCGTCCGGGATCGCCGGCGCCGCCAGTAACAACCCGACCGCCTCGCTCGGGAGCAGCGGGATGCGCGCGACGCGCCAGAGCACGCCCGAGTCCACCGGCCCGCTCTCGGTGCGGCCGGTCTCGGCGCGGTAGAGGTCGTAGGTCGTGCCGTCGCTCGCGAGCACGAGCGCGCGCTGTCCGAGCAGGCCGATCACCTCGATGCGCAGCTTCGCGTCGCGCTCGGCGAGCACGAGCTGGCGCGAGAACGAATCGCCCGCGGCGCCCGCCAGCGAGACGCGCGCGTTCGCGCGCAGCGAGCGGCGCGCCGCCGCGTGCTCGCGGAGCGCCGTGAGTCGCTGGCGCACGCTCGGCGCATCCGCGGCGAGCGGCGTCCACGGCGGCGCGGCCGGCAGCGTCTGGCACGCCGCGAGCGCGAGCGCGGCGGCGAGCGCGGACAGCGTGCGCCCTGCCCGCGCGCGCGCGCTCATTGCGGTCTCAGCTCGCGACGCAGGCGCTCGAGCTTCGCGGAGAGCTCGGGCTGCTCGCCGAGGCGCGGCCCCTGCTGCACGGCCTGCTCGTACTTCGCGAGCGCGGTCCGCTTTTGGCCGAGCGCGAGATAGACGTCGCCGAGGTGCTCCGAGATCACCGGATCGCCGCCCGAGACCTCGTGCGCGTGCTCGAGCGTCGCGCGCGCTTGATCGAGCCAGCGCGCCGCTTCCTTCGCGTCCGTCGCGACGCGCGCGCGCTGGAAGTAGAGCCACCCGAGGCTGTCCGAGATGAAGCCGTCGCCGGGCTTCTGCGCGAGTGCGCGCTCGATCAACTGCTCCGCCTCGTCGAGCCGCTCGCCGCGCTCGACCCACGAGTAGCCGACGAAGTTCAGCGCGCCGGCGTGGTCGGGATCGAGCGCGAGCGCGCGCTCCATCGTCGCGAGCGCGGTTTCGAGATCCCGCGCTTCGCCGTACAGCACGCCGATGTTGTAGAGCGTCTCCGCGTCTTCCTTGGCGCCGCGCAGCATCGCCTCTAGCTCGGCGACGCCGCCCGCGAGGTTGCCGCCGCGCGCGACGAGGCTCGCGTGGTAGAAGGCGAGCTCGCGCGAGTTGTCCTTCGCCTGCGCGCGCTCGACCTCGGCGCGAGCGCCCGCGAAGTCGCCCCTGCTCTCGAGGATGCTCGCGACCTGCACGCGCCCGTCCGCGAAGCGCGGATGATCTTCAGCGATGCGATCGAACGCGAGCAGCGCGCCCTCGCTGTCGCCCGCGCGCCGGCGCGCGACGCCGAGGTAGTACGCGATCTCGTACTGCTCGGGGTACAGCTCGGAGACGCGCGCGAGCCGCGCTTCCGCGTCCGCGAAGGCGCCGCGCTGGAGATCGAGCAGCGCGATGCGCATCGTCGTGCGCAGGTCGTCGGGCTGGAGCTGCTCCGCGCGCGCGAGCGAGCGGCGCCCCTCCTCGCCGCGGCCGAGATCGAACTCCGCCTCCGCCTTCGCGACCCACGACGCCGCGTCGTCCGGCTGGCGCGCGAGCAGCTCGTTCAGAACGCCGAGC
>DASTOI010000532.1:0-2388 GCA_035762585.1 Myxococcota bacterium | reverse complement strand
CGCTGGTTCTGGGGTGGGTTCCCGCCCGTACACGCGCTGCGCGGATCGGAGAGACGAAGCGCTTGGCTGGATGCGTACGTCTCCACGTTCCTGGAGCGCGATCTACCTGCGCTCGGGATCCGCCTCGCGCCTGCCCGGCTCCGCTTGTTATGGACGATGCTCACGCACGTGCACGGCAACGTGCTCAATGCGTCGGACCTCGCGCGATCGCTGACGGTGTCGCATCACACGGTGGCGGACCATCTCGACGTGCTCGAAGGCGCCTTCATGATCCGGCGCTTGGCCCCCTACTTCGCGAACGTGCAGAAGCGCTTGACGAAGGCGCCGAAGATCTACGTGCGGGATACGGGCCTCCTTCACTTCCTCGCAGGGCTGCGAGAGCCCCGCGAGCTGGACAGCTGGCCGGACCGCGGGCGCTCGTTCGAGGGCATGGTCATCGAGGAGATCGCATCACTCGCTGCGGAGCGCGCCGTCCGGCCTGAGCTCTTCTACTGGCGCACGCACGCAGGCGGCGAGGTCGACCTGATCGTGCGCGACGGCCGTCGCCTCGTGGCCATCGAGATCAAGCTGGCCGCAGCGGTCGATCGCCACGGTGTCGCCGGCTTGCGCGAGTGCATGAAGGATCTCGGGCTGCGAGAAGGCTTCGTCGTCTCGAATGCCGCTGAGCCCAGCATGATTGGCGAGCACATCCATATCGTCCCGTGGGCGCACATCGCGTCGCGCGAGTTCGATTTCGGCTTCGGACGAACTCGGCGCGGTACGAAGCGCTGACGGGCGCGCGGCGCCGTCACTTCGGCGCCGGCGGTGCGATCTCGGGCTGCGGGTCGAGCGGCGTGAGCGTGCGGCCGCGCAGCGCGGGGTGATGGGGCGGAATGCGCGCGGCGCGGAACACCGCGTAGGGCGCGTCTTCGAGCCCCGGCTGCGGCGGGCTGCCGTCCTTCAGCCGCACGCTGCCCGCGAACGGGTTCAGGTACTCCCAGACGATCTCGCCGCGCGGCGTGACCTCGAACAAGCGGCCCTGCGGTCCGGAGCAGATCAGCGTGTTGCCGTTCGCGAGACGCTGCGCGCCCGAGATGAACTCGGCGAAGAAGCTCTCGCGCGGCTCGGCCGCGTAGCGCCAGCGCGGCGCGCTCGGCCCGAACGCCTCGCCGCTCGCGAGCGCGTACAGCCCGCTCGCGAGCAGCGGCGGCGCGATCTCGTCGACCGCGGAGAATTTTGCGCCTTCGCCGCCGACCGAGTTGTTGAAGACGAGCAGATCACCGGCGCCGGGAAATCCCTCGCGGATCCAGCGCACGTCGTGCGGATCGCCGAACACCTGCGCCGCCGGCGCCGCGCGTCCATAACTACTCGCGTTGCCCCAGCGGTAGAGGATCTCGCCGCCGCGCCCGCGCTTGCCGCCCGCGCCCGTGCGCGCCTGCGGGGTGGTCGTACCGTGGTCGAGGATCCAGATCTCGCCGAGGTTCGGCACGCTGAGCGCGATCTGATCGAGGCCGGCGTGATGGTCGATCGCGTTGATGTGCAGGAAGTCCGACTCGAGATCCTCGGGCTTCGCGTCGTCCGGCACGTACCCGAGCGCCTTCAGCTGCGCGAGCTCCTGCTCGCTCACGGTCGGCTTCGGTGCGCCCGCGTTGAGGTCGAGCTTGCCGGGGTGCTCGCTCGGCCGGCCGAACGTCTCGAGCGTCGCGTCGGTGTTCTGCACGAGGTGATCCCAGACATGCCACTCCCACACGATCTCGCCGCCACGCGGCGGCTGCGGCTTCACCTCGAGCACGAAGTCCGGCCATAATCCTTGCTTCGGAATGCGGTCGACGCGCCGGCCTGCGCGCGCCGCCTCCTCCGGCGTCTTCGCCTCCCACGCGAGCGCGAGCACGTTGCCGTTCGGGAGCGGCTCGAAATCGTGGTGCAGCACCGCGCGCTCGCTCGCGAACTGCCACGCCCAGAGCTCTTCGCCGTCCCACGAGAGGCGCTCGATCCAGCCGCCGACGCCGCCGGTGCGAAAGTGCTCGAAGTCGAGATCGCGCCCGAGCCGCAGCAGCGAGCCGTCCTCGAGCAGCACCTGATCGCCCCCCGGCGACATCAGCGTTTGCCACTGATGGACGACGTGTCCGGCGTTGTCGATCAGGTAGGTCTTGTTGGAGGCGAGCGGGCTGAAGAGCACGTAGCCCGGCGCGACGCCCGCCGCGCTCTTCATGAGCCCGCGGGCCGCCGCTTCGGTCTGCGCCGGCGCTGGCGCCGCGTTCGCCTCCGGCTCATTCGAGCGGTCGCACGCGGTCGCCGCCAGCAACAACCAGGCGATCGCCGCCGCCCGCGCCTTCATCGCTTCCTCCGAAGCGCTTAGTATGCGCGCGATCGGGAGGAATCATGCGCTGGCCCGCGCATCTCGCTGCT
>DASTOI010000531.1:0-3645 GCA_035762585.1 Myxococcota bacterium | reverse complement strand
GCCGTAGACCGCCACGTCGCGGCCCGCGATCGAGAGGATGCCGGTGACGATCGCGGCGCCGTCGAGGCCCTTGCCCCAGTTCTGCCACATCAGGTTCGGCTCTTTGTCCGTGAGCACCTTGATGCGCTCGAACACCGTCATCCGGTTCTTCGCGTGCTGCACGCGCACGCGCGCGAGGCCGCCGCCGCGCGTGGGCCGCTCGACGAGCTCGCGGCCGAGCGCCAGCGCCTCCTCGTAGAGCGCGGCCGAGGGATGCAGCGAGACGGTGCTCTCGGCGGCCACGGGCGGCGGAGCGAGCGGATTCTCGAGCGCGTAATTCCCGGATGTCGCGGTCACGTCTTATCCGAGCTCCGTTCGCCTACGGCTCACTGCGCGCGGCCTGCACCGCTTCGCGGTGCTGGGCCGCTTGCTGGAACGTCGGCATTCGGCGGGATCACAAGAGCTGAGGTTCAGTTAGAGGGCGGAGATTTCGCCGAGCCGCTCGTTCAGGCGCTCGCGGTACTCGAGGATGTTCACCGGGTTGCGCGCGACGCCGCTCTCCATCGCGGCGAGCGCGACCGCCGGCGCGACGTACGTGAGCACGCGCGGGTCGAACGGCTTCGGGATGATGTAGCGGCGGCCGAACGAGAGCACCTCGCCGGGATACGCGCGGCGCACCACTTCGGGAACGCCCTCGCCGCGCCGCGCGAGCTCCGCGAGCGCGTGCACCGCGGCCTGCTTCATCGGCTCGTTGATGCGGCTCGCGCGCACGTCGAGCGCGCCGCGGAAGATGAACGGGAAGCCGAGCACGTTGTTCACTTGGTTGTGGTAGTCGCTGCGGCCGGTCGCGGTGATCGCGTCGGGCCGCACCGCCTCCACGTCCGGCGGCGAGATCTCCGGATCGGGGTTCGCCATCGCGAACACGATCGGATCGGGCGCCATCTTGCGCACCATGTCCTGCGTCACGAGGCCCGCCTGCGAGAGGCCGACGAACACGTCGGCGCCGTCGAGCGCCTCGGCGAGCGTGCGCCGGTTCGTCACCGCCGCGAACTCCTGCTTCTGCGGCGTCATGCCGTGCTCGCGGCCCTGATAGATCACGCCCTTCGTATCGACGAGCAGGATGTTCTCGGCGCGCACGCCGAGGTCCTTGTAGAGCTTCGCGCACGCGATGCCGGAGGCGCCGGCGCCGGAGAAGACGATCTTCGCATCGCCGAGCGTGCGGTTCGTCAGCTGCAGCGCGTTCAAGAGCGCGGCGGCGGAGATGATCGCGGTGCCGTGCTGGTCGTCGTGGAACACCGGGATGTCGAGCGTTTCGACGAGGCGCCGCTCGATCTCGAAGCACTCGGGCGCGCGGATGTCTTCGAGGTTTATGCCGCCGAAGGTCGGCGCGATCATCTGGCAGAAGCGCACGATCTCGTCGGTATCGAGCGAGTCGACCTCGATGTCGAACACGTCGATGTCGGCGAAGCGCTTGAAGAGGACGCCCTTGCCCTCCATCACCGGCTTGCTGGCGAGCGGGCCGAGGTTGCCGAGGCCGAGGATCGCGGTGCCGTTCGAGATCACCGCGACCAGGTTTCCGCGCGCCGTATAGCGGTAGGCCTCGTCGGGGTTCTTCGCGATCTCGAGGACGGGCGCCGCGACGCCGGGGCTGTAGGCCATCGCGAGATCGGAGGCGGTGACGGTCGGCTTCGTTGGTACGAGCTTGATCTTTCCGGGGCGCCCTTCCGCGTGGTAGCGGAGCGCCTTCTCGGAGTCGTAGGACGCCTTCCCGGAGTCGTATGACAAGGGTGGATGACCTCAGGTCAGGGAATGTTGGGCGGGGTTTTCGGAGGGGGCGCAGCATACGTTACGCGCGGGGCGAACGCTGCGGAGCGCCGGCGAGGCGCGCCGTTCGCGATGCGCAGAAAGCGCCCGAATGTGTGCTCGTTGTTGCGCGATCGGGAGCCGGCCGCGGCGACTACTCCTTCAGCAGCTCCCGCGCGATCACCATGCGCTGGATCTGGTTCGTCCCCTCGTAGATCTGCATCAGCTTCGCGTCGCGCATCAGCTTCTCGACGGGGTACTCCTTCGTGTAGCCGTTGCCGCCGAAGACCTGGACGGCGTCGGTGCTGGCGCGCATCGCGGTGTCGGTCGCGAAGCACTTCGCGAAGGACGAGAACTTCGACGCGCGCTGGCCTTGGTCGAGCAGCCAGGCCGACTGATAGGTGAGTAGGCGCGCGGCCTCGAGATCCTTCGCCATGTCGGCGAGCAGGAACTGCACGGCCTGGAAGCCGCTGATCGGCGTGCCGAATGCCTTGCGCTCCTTCGCGTACGCGAGGCTCTCGTCGAGCGCGCGGCGCGTGATGCCGTTCGCGAGCGCGCCGATCGACGGGCGCGTGCGGTCGAGCGTCTGCATCGCGATGCGGAAGCCTTCGCCCTCGGCGCCGAGCCGCTGCGCCGCCGGCACGCGCGCGCCGTCGAAGTGGACGACGCGCGTGTCGCTCGCGCGCTGCCCCATCTTGTCTTCCTTCTTTCCCGCGGTGACGCCCGGGGTCTTCGCGTCCATCACGAACGCGACGATGCCGTCGTGGCGCGCGCTGCGGTCGAGCGTCGCGAACACGGTGAAGACGTCCGCGACGCCGCCGTTCGTGATCCAGCACTTCGTGCCGGTGAGGAGGTACGCGTCGCCGTCGCGCTTCGCCTGGAGCTGGAGGCCGGCGACGTCGGAGCCCGCGTTCGGCTCCGAGAGACAGAACGAGACCATCCCGAAGCTCTTCGTGAGCCGCCCGAGCCACTCGCGCTTTTGGGCTTCGCTGCCGGCGACGAGGATCGGCGTCAGGCCGAGGTCGTTGGCCATGATCGAGGTCGTCACGCCGGCGCATCCCCACGCGAGCTCCTCGATCACGAGCGCGGCGTCGAGCGCGTCGAGGCCGACGCCGCCGTACTCCGCGGGGATGTAGGTGTGCGAGAGCCCGAGCTCCCACGCCTTGCGCATCACGCCCATCGGCATCTCGCCGCTCTGGTCGTGGGCGGCGGCGATCGGCTTGATCTCCTCCTGCGCAAAGCGCCGCGCCGTCTCCTGCAGCGCGAGCTGCTCGTCGGAAAGCCGGAAGTCCATCGTCGTGCACCTCTCGGAGTTTTCATCGGGGACGTACTTTCAATGCAAGTACCTCCCTGATGAAAGTTCGAGGATGAACGCGCGACGGCTAGCGCGCTAGGAGACCGACTCAGGATGCGCGATCACCGCACGGCGAGAGTCCAGCGCACGCGGAGGCCACTGCTCGACTTCGCTCGGCTCCGAAGACTCCGCCTCGCTGCGCGCTTCGCTTGCTACGCCGCGGCGACGAAGCCCATGCGCAGCGAGAGCTCGCCGGCGGCGCCGATCACGCGCGGCGCGACCTCGTCGTGGATGCGCGACTCGCTGACGCGGAAGACCGGCGCGGAGACGGAGAGCGCGGCGATCACGCGGCCGGCCGCGTCGTGCACGGGAGCCGCGACGCAGCACAGCCCCCGCGCGCACTCCTCGAGATCGAGCGCCCAGCCCTGCGACGCCACCGTGCGCAGCTGCTCGAAGAACTTGTCGCGGTCGACGATCGTCGCCGGCGTGTGCGCGATGAGCTTGCCCGCGCGCACTCGATCCTTGTCGAGCTGCGCGAGCGCCACCGGGCTCTTTCCCGCGAGGAGCAC
>DASTOI010000530.1:0-3235 GCA_035762585.1 Myxococcota bacterium | reverse complement strand
CGTCGTACGGGAACTACCCGGAAGGGTCGGGCCCTTCGTTCGGCGTCGTGATCGACGTGGGCGACGGGGGCGCGCCGTGAGCCGCCGGATCTTCGCGTGCATCGCGCTGTTGTCGGCTTCGCTCGCGTCGAGCGCGGCGCGCGCCGAGGACCTCAGTGCCTCCGACGCGAAGCAGCTCTTCAGCGCGTACGGGTGCAATGCTTGTCACGAAGTCGATGAAGCCCGCATCGGCCCGCCGTACCGCGCGGTCGCGGCTCGATATGTGAGATCGGCGCAGGTCGAACGCGACGAGTGGCTCGCGCGGAAGATCCGACTCGGCGGCGCCGGCTCCTGGGGCTTCGTCCCGATGGTCGCGAATCCGCGGCTCTCCGCGCAGGATGCGCTCGCGATCGCGCGCTGGATTCTCGCGCTCGAGCCGGGCGCATGAGCCATCGCGTCACGATCCGCTACGCGGATGGCGCACGGCGCGACGTGGCCGTCGAGAGCGGCGAGACCGTGCTGGACGCCGCCGATGCGCACGGCGCTCCGATCGTGAGTGAGTGCCGCGCCGGCGTCTGCGGTACGTGCGTCGGGCGCTGCACGAGCGGGCGCTACGAGATGGGCCGCGCGCTGGCGCTCAGTCGACAGGAACGGGAGCAGGGGTGGATCCTGGCTTGTCAGGCGCGCCCGCTCTCCGACTGCGTCGTGGAGATCGACTACCCGGCCGGTGAGAGGGCGCCGCGCATCGTGACCGGAGAGGCCACACTCACGCGGATCGAGCGGCTTTCGCCAAGCGCAGCGCTGATTGGGCTCGATCTCTCCGCGCTGCAGGAGAAGCTGACTTTCGTGAGCGGTCAGTTTGCGGAGCTGCAGGTTCCCAGAACGAGTCAGTGGCGAAGCTACTCGTTCGCGCACGCGCCGCGCGCGGGTGACATCGAGTTATTGGTGCGCCTGCTGCCGCATGGCGAGATGTCCGACTACCTTCGGCGCCGCGCGCGAGTCGGCGACCGCCTGGGGATTCGCGGCGCCAAGGGCGGGTTCGTGCTGCGAGCGGGAGATCGCCCCGTGGCGCTGATCGCGGGCGGAACAGGACTCTCCGCGGTCCTCGCACTCGCAGAGCAGCTCACGAGTGAGCAGCCGCAGCGGCCGGTGCAGCTCTATTACGGAGCGACTGCCGAAGACGATCTCGTGCTGCTGAATCGGCTCGAGGATCTCGGGGCACGCCATCCTCGCTTTCGTTGGCAGACCATCGTGCAAGAGCCGTCGCCGAATTGGCGCGGCCGAATCGGCGTCGTGACGGACTTGCTCGATCCTCGAGAGCTTCACGGCGGCGAGGTGGACGTCTACGCGTGCGGCCCGGTCGCGATGATCGACGCTTGCCGGGGTTGGCTGCGAGAGCGCGGGCTCGGCACCGCTCGTTTCTACTGCGAGCGATTCACGCCGAGCGGGAGGCACCCGGTCGCGCGGGCGGCAGGCCGGATGACGCCGCCGCCGGCGTCGCTCGCGCGCGGCGCCGCCGTCGTGATCGGCGGCTCGATCGCCGGCATGGCTGCCGCGAAGGTTCTCACCGAGCACTTCTCGCGAGTGATCGTGCTCGAGAAGGACTCAGCGCATCGCCGCACGGAGGCGCGGCCCGGCGCCGCGCAGGGATGGCACCTGCATCATCTGCTGATAGCGGGCCAGCGCCGCCTGGATTCGATCTTCCCGGGAGTCATCGACGACATGGTTCGGGCCGGCGCGTTCCGGGTCGACATGGGCGAGCAGTACCGAATCATGCTCGCGGGGTCGTGGAAGCGAGTCGGTCCTACCGGGATCGACATCGTCTGTGCCGGACGTCCGCTGCTCGAATGGTGCGTGCGCCGCCGCCTGGATGCGGAGCCGGCGATCGAATACCGCTACGGGAGCGAGGTCATCGATCTCGTGGTCGACGGGGAGAAGGGCGCAGTCACCGGCGTCGTCGTCTCGCGCGAGGGTCAGGAAGAGATACTCGCGGCCGAGCTGGTCGTGGACGCGGCAGGGAAGAACACGCCGGTGCCGGCTCTCCTCGAGAAGCTCGGCGCGGCACCCGAGGTCGAGGAGGACTGCGTCAACTGCTTCTACTCGTCGATGCAGCACCGCGTGCCCCCGGAGCGTGCGTGGCGCGACAAGGTGATGGTCATCTGTTACGCGCATCGGCCGCAGCAGCAATTCTACGCGGCGCAGTACTACACCGACCGCAGTCGAACGACGCTCTCGACGTCACTCGTCGGGTACGACTGTCATCGGCCTCCGCGAGACGCTGGCGAGTTTCGGGAGTTCGCCCGGCTGATGCCTTCTCACGTCGTCGGTAGAGAGCTCGATGGCCTCGAGCCGTGCTCGCCGGTCTACAACTTCCGGTATCCCGAGATGCGGAGACACCGATACGAGGACCTGGCGCGCCCACCCGGCGGGCTGATCGCGATCGGCGACGCCTACTGCAGCGTCGATCCCGTGTCCGGCGCGGGGATGACGAAGGCGATGTTGGAGCTGGACGAGCTCCGCGAGCTGCTCCGCGAGCGGCGCTTCCGCGGCGGCGAGCTCGCGAAGCGTTATTACGCCCGTGTCAGGCGGATCGCAGATCGGCTCTGGCTGATGATCCGCGAGCAGAATCTCCGTTATCCGTGGATCGAGGGCGTCGCGCGCAAGCGCCCGTTCTATTTCCGTCTCCATAACTGGTACGTCGACCGCGTGTTCGAGGCGCTGCACGAAGATGCCGAGGTGCACCGGCGCTATCTCGAGGTGACACATCTCGTTCGACCGCCCGCCGCGTTGTTACGGCCGCGTGTGATGGCGCGCGTGCTCGGCCACTGGGCGAAGACGCGCGCGACGCTGCGCGGCTCGCTGATTGCCCACAACTTCGCGAACGGTGGGGTTCGCGAGTGGGGCGCGGAGCTTCCGGAGTCGGACTCGACGGCTCCGGCAGCGCAGGAGGCCGAGTGAGCGCGTTCACGCATCGGCTCGTGAATGCGGCCGGCGTTCGGCTGCACGTCGCGGAGGCGGGCGCGGGCCCGCTCGTTCTTCTGGTCCACGGCTTTCCCGAGCTGTGGTACTCGTGGCGCTTCCAGCTTCCTGCGCTCGCCGCGGCCGGCTACCGGGCGGTCGCATTCGATCAACGCGGCTACGGGCGTTCTTCGAAGTTCTGGCGCGTCGACGCCTTCCGCATCCAGCGACTCGTCGACGACGTCGTCGCGCTCGTGAAGGCGCTCGGTGAGCAGCACGCGATTCTGATCGGTCACGA
>DASTOI010000529.1:0-2861 GCA_035762585.1 Myxococcota bacterium | reverse complement strand
CGTCGCCATCGCTCGCGCCGAAGGCGGGGTCCACCTCGATTGGGATCGCGCGCGCCCTCGCGGAGGGGGCGGCGTCGGCATGAGCCGCACGCTGCGCCGCCGCGGCCTCCTCGCGCGCGGCATCGAGCGTGATCACGCCGGTCGCGATCGCCTCCTTGCGGGCCTGCGTGGTGAGCTCGCCGAGCGCCTTGCGGTCTGCGTCGCCGAGCGTCGCGAACGAGAGCGCGCGCTCGGCCGCGCGCAGCGCGAGCACGGGATCGCTGCGCCGACTCTCGCGCGCGAGCTTCATCGCGAAGGTCGCGTCGCCGCCGCCGAGCGCGGCGAGCAGCGCGCCGCGCGCTTCTCCCGGCGCGCCTGCGGCGCGCAGCCATTGCCCGAGCGCCTGCAATTGCGCCGACGCCGCGCGCAGCGCGACGTGGCTCGCCTCGCGCCAGAGCGCGATCGCGGCTGCGCTCTGCTTCGCGTCGACCGCGGCGCCGAACGCAGCGCACAGCGCCTCGGGCGCGTCGTCGCGCCCGCGCACCGCGAGCGCGAGCGCGCGCGCGGCGAGCGCATCGTCGGCGCCGCTCGCGAGCCGCGCGCGCGCCTGTTCGATGGCGCCCGCGGCGTCGCCCGCGTCGAGCAGCGCGATCGCCTGCTTCACCTCGGGAGCGACGCTCGCCGCGGCCGGCTCCCGCACCCAGCCGAGCCGCGCGAACCCGAACATCGCCCCCGCGCCGAACGCGAAGCCGCCGAGCAGCGCGATCACCGGGAACGTCGCCGAGCTCAGCTGGCCGAGCGCTCCCACGGAGACGACGAGCAGGCCGAGAAGGGTCGCGGTTCGGATCGGCGAGCGGCGGCGCTTCGCGCGGCCGAGCGCGAGCGGGTCGACGCCGTTGTCGCCCGGCCGAACCGCGAACGCGCCGGCGATCGCAGCGGCCGCTGCCGAGAAGCCGACGAGCGGCGCCGCCTCCGAGCCGGCGAGCGCGACGTGCGCGAGCGCACCGGAGAGCGATGCGCCGGCGATCAGCGCGGCATAACGCACGCGGCCGAGCAGCAGCTCGAGCCGCGCGCCGCCGCTCGCGAGCAGCGCGAGCACCCAGATCAAGTGCCAGCCGCCGGCGTGCACGAACAGGTGCAGCGCGATGCGCTTCCCGCTGACAGCGTCCGCGGCGAGCCCGAGCCGATACGCGGGGAGATCCCGCTCCGCCGCCTCGGCTTCCGCGACGATCGCGTCGAGCTCGGCCTGCTCTTCTTCGAAGCGCGCCGGATCGAGCTCCAGGTTCGCATCGAACGTCGGCGCGTTGTCCTCCTCGACGGCGATCAAGATCTCGAGCGGCGCGTCGAGGTACGGGTGCTCGCGGTAGTAGAGATCCGCGCGCCGCATCGCCGCGTCGCGGCGGCCGGCGACCGAGGAGCCGCCGAACATCGCCGCGACGAAGCCGATCAGCGCCAGCGCGCAAAGCGCGAGCGTGACGTGCGCCTGGAACAGGTGAATCGTCTCTCCGCGCATCCTTCCGCGCAGCGGATTCATGGCGCCGTCACCGCGTCCGGAACAGGCCGACCATGCGGCCGTCGAGCGTCGCGGGGCGCGCGCGCGTGCGCGCCCAATCGCGCAGCTCCTTGATGCGCTCCTCGTAGGTCTCGTAGAGCGGCACGGTCTCCTGGATCGCGTTGGCGAGATCGTTCTCGCCGAGCTCGCGGCGCTCGGAGAACGCGGTGTTCAGCGCGGCCGTCACGACCTGCTCGAGCTCGGCGCCCGAGAGGCGCGCGGCGCGCTCGGCGAGCTGCGCGAGCGGATAGTGCAGCGGATCGCGGCCGTGCTTGCGCAGGTGAATCGAGAGAATCTCCGAGCGTTCGTCCTCGCTCGGCAGATCGACGAAGAACAGCTCGTCGAAGCGGCCGCGCCGTAACAATTCCGGCGGCAGCGCGGTGACGTCGTTCGCGGTCGCCACCACGAACACGGGGGCCTGCTTCTCGGCGAGCCAGGTGAGGAACGCGCCGAGCACGCGGCTCGCGCGCGGGTCGCTGCCGGTCGCCGCGAAGCCCTTCTCGATCTCGTCGATCCAGAGCACCGCCGGCGCGAGCGATTCCGCGACCGCGGTCGCTTCGCGCATCGTCAGCTCCGGGCTCTTCGCCGGGTCGCCGAACGCGGCGGCCAGATCGAGCCGTAACAACGGGAAGCGCCACTCGCGCGCGACCGCCTTCGCGCACAGCGACTTGCCGCAGCCCTGAACGCCGAGCAAGAGCAGGCCGCGCGGCGACGGCAGCCCGAACTTGCGCGCCTCGTCGCCGAACGCGCGGCGCCGCTCGCGCAGCCAGCGCTTCAGCTCGCCGAGGCCGCCGATCGCCGAGAGGTCGTCCTGCGCGTCGTGGAATGAGAGCGCGGGCGTGCGCCGCAGCGCCTTCTGCTTCTCGCGCACGATCGTCGCGACCATCGCGTCGTCGACGGCGCCGGTCGCGAGCCACGCCTTGCGGAACACACGCACGGCCTCGTTGCCGGTGAGGCCGAGCGAGCCGCGCACGCAGTCGCCGAGCAGCTCGGGCGCCGCCTTCGCGTTCGGCGTGCTCGCGAGCACCTTCTCGAACAGCGCGGTCACCTCGGCCGCGTTCGGAAGCGGCAGCGAGAGGCGGCCGGCCTCGCGCTCGAGCTCGAGCGGCAGCTCGAGCAGCGGCGCGATCAGCACGAGCGACTGCCGGCGCTGGCCGAGGCGCGCCAGCGCGTCGCGCAGACGGCGCAGGCCGAGCGGCTCGCCGAGCACGGGGTGCGCGTCGAGCAGCGTGAACACCGCCGGCTTCTCGATCGCCTCGAGCGCGCGCACGCACGCGTCGAGGCTGCCCGCGCCCTTGCCCTGCCCGTCGAGCCCGCCTGCGAGCGACCA
>DASTOI010000528.1:0-13545 GCA_035762585.1 Myxococcota bacterium | reverse complement strand
CAGCACGTGCTCTCGCGAGAGGCCGCGCGCGAGGCGGCGCGCCGCTTCGCCGAGGCGCTCGGCGCGGGCAGCATCACGGACCTGCTCGCCGCGACGCCCGAGCGCATCCTCGCCGCGCAGGCCGAGGTCGAGAAACGCTCGCGCGAGGGCGAGCTCGCGGACAGCACGGGGATGCGCGGCATGCCGTTCCTCCCCGTAACAGGTGGCGCGACGATCCCCGAGCAGCCGCTCGCGGCGATCCGCGCCGGCAGCGCGCGCGGCGTGAACGTGCTGGTCGGCACGAACGCGGACGAGATGACGCTGTTCGGCCTGCCCGACGTCGACGACGAGCGTCTCGTGCGCGTCGCGGGCCGCTACTTCGGCGATGCCGAGCGCGCGATCGCGACGTATCGCGCCGAGCTCGCCGGCGCGAGCGCGCGCGCGATCGCGCTCGCGATGTCGACGGATCACGTCTTCCGCATCCCGGCGGTGCGGCTCGCGGAGGCGAAGGCGGCGAACGGCGGGTCGGTCTGGAAGTACTGGTTCACCTGGAAGTCGCGCGCGTTCGGCGGGCGGCTCGGCGCGACGCACTCGCTCGAGATTCCGTTCGCGTTCAACACGCTCGACCGCCCGGGTGTCGACGCGATGCTCGGCCCGGGCGAGCGGCCCGACGCGCTCGCGGAGACGATGCACGCCGCGTGGACGGCGTTCGCGAAGAGCGGCGACCCGAGCTGCGCGGCGACCGGCGCGTGGAGTCGTTACGGACTCGACGCGCGCGAGGTGATGGAGCTCGGCGCGCGAGTCGGCCTGCTGCGCGATCCACGCGCCGCGACGCGCGCGCTCTGGGACGGCGTGCGATGAGCGAGCCGCGCGCCAAACGCTCCGTCCCGAGCGCCGAATACCGCGCCGCGTTCGCGCAGTTTCCGAAGGGCATTGCTGCGCCCGGCGATTCCTACGAGGTCGTGCGCGCGAAGTTCAAGCCGGCGCACGGGCACGATCCCGGGCCCGACGTCGCGTGCGAGCCGGCGACACTCGGCGGTGTCGGCGGAGTCTGGGTCTCGCTGAAAGAGAAGCTGCCGCGGCCGAGCGATCCCGCGCTGCTGTTCCTGCACGGCGGCGCGCTCGTTTCGTGCGCCGCGCCCGAGTACACGTTCTTCGCCGCATGGTTCGTGCGCGCGACCGGCCTGCGCGCGTTCATCGTCGACTACCGGCTCGCGCCCGAGCACCGCTTCCCGGCCGCGCTCGACGACTGCGTCGCGGCGCATCGAGGGCTCGTCGCGAGCGGAGTCGCGCCCGAGGACATCGCGCTGATCGGCGACTCGTGCGGCGGCGGCTTCGTCGTGACGACGCTCGTGAAGCTGCGTGATCTCGGAGCGCCGCTGCCGGCATGCGGCGTCGCGCTCGGCGGCTGGCTCGATGCCGAGGTATCCGGCGATTCCGCAGTGAATCCCGTCGCCGAGGACGTGTTCGTGAACCCCGCGTGGATGCGCGCGCGCTGGCGCGATTACCTCGGGCCGAGCGGCGATCCCCGACACCCGCACGTGTCACCGATTCACGCGGATCTCCGCGGGCTGCCGCCGCTCCTCTTGCAATACGGCCAGATCGACAACGTGCGCGACGACGGCGTGCGGCTCGCCGCGCGCGCGGGGCGCGACGGCGTCGCGGTCACGCTCGAGATCTGGCCCGGCATGGTGCACGGCTTCGTCGGGCTGCACGGCTTCTGCCCGGAGGCCGAGTGGGCGGTGAAGCACGCCGCGCAGTTCATCGGACGGCACCTTCGCTAGATGCGATCAAAGCCTTTCGTGTTCCTGCTGCTAGCGATCACACTCGCCACCAGCGCCGCGGCGCAGCAACCGCCGCCCGCCGGCGGCGAGATCCGCGTGGCGGCGTTGCGCGCGCACGTCGACTTCCTCGCGAGCGATCTGCTCGAGGGCCGAGGCACCGCGACGCGCGGCTACGCGCTGGCCGCGAGCTACGTGCAGGCCGCGCTCGCAGCGAGCGGCGTGCAGCCCGCCGGTACCGACGGCAGCTGGCGTCAAGCCGTGCCGCTGCTTCGGTCGAGCGCGGAGCCTGAGAAGTGCGAGCTCGTCCTCAGCGGGCCCGACGGCGAGCAGCAGCTCGCCTACGAGAGCGAGTGGCTCGCGGCGGAGCCGCTCGCGGCGACGAGCGGCGAGCTCGAAGCGCCGCTCGTGTTCGTCGGCTTCGGCGTGAGCGCGCCTGCGCTCGGGCACGACGACTACGCCGCGCTCGACGTGCGCGGCAAGATCGCCGTCACGCTGAGAGGCGCGCCGAGCACGTTCTCGCCGACGCTGCGTGCGTTCTACAGCGACCGCGCACAGAAGCTCGAAGCGGCTCGCGCGCACGGCGCGCTCGGAACGCTCGCGCTGTGGACGAAGGCCGACGCGAAAGCGCTGCCGTGGTCCGCGGTGATCGCGCAGCGGCGCGTGCTCGGCGGCACGATGACGTGGCTCGCGCCCAGCGGAGAGCCGTTCGGGGCGTTCAGCGAGCTGCGGGCGCGCGCGGTCGTGGCGCCCGCGATCGCCGAGCGTCTGTTCGCGCGCGCACCGCGCAAGCTCGCGCGCGTCCTCGCCGACGCGAAGCGCGGCGCACCGAAGGGCTTCGCACTGCCGTGGCGCGCTCGGCTGCGCGTCGCCGCGACTCACGCGCGCTTCGCGAGCGACAACGTCGTCGGCTGGATCGAGGGCTCCGACCCGGAGCTGCGCGGCGAGCTGGTCGTGCTCAGCGCGCATCTCGATCACCTCGGCATCGGCGAGCCGGAGGACGGCGACGCGATCTACAATGGCGCGGTCGACAACGCCGCCGGCATCGCGACGCTGCTCGAGCTGGCGCGCGCGATCGCCGCGCAGCCGATCGCGCCGCGCCGCTCGGTCGCGTTTCTCGCGACCACCGGCGAAGAGTCCGGGCTGCTCGGCTCGGGGTACTTCGCGGCGCATCCGACGCTCGCTGGCGCGCGCATCGTCGCGAACCTGAACGTCGACGGAAACGCGCTGCCGTTCGACGTCGACGACGTCGTCCTCTATGGCGAGGCGCATTCGACGCTCGGCCCGCTCGCGCGCGAGGCTGCCGCCGCGACGGGCTGGAACGTGTCGCCCGACCCGTGGCCCGCGCAGGTCGTGTTCATCCGCTCGGACCAGTACTCATTCGTGAGCCGGGGGATCCCCGCGCTCTATCCAGACCTCGGCATCCAAGCGCGCGAGCCGGGCGTCGACGGCCGGGCGCGGCGCAAAGCGTGGGAGTCGACGATCTATCACTCGCCGAACGACGAGCCGGATCAGCCGATCGCGTGGGAGACCGGCGAGCGCTTCGCGCGCTTCTTGCTCGAGCTCACGCGCCGCGTCGCGAACGCGGACGAGGCGCCGCGCTGGAACGCGGGCGACTTCTTCGCCGAAAAGCGCTGAGACCGGCGCGCGTCGACCCCTCAGCGCGCTGCCAACACGTCCATCCAGTGCTCGGGCGATTCGCTCGGCGAGCCGGCGTCGGCGCCCGGCGGCGAGGCGGGCTCGTCGGCCGGCGGCGGCGCGCTGAACGAGGCGATGCGATCGGCGAGCAGCTGCGCGTGCGTGATCGGCAGCATGTGGCTGCCGCCCGGGATCTCCTCGAGCTCGGCGCGCGGGTTGTTACGGGCGAGCGTGCGGCCGACCGCGATCGGCACCAGCCGATCGCCATCGCCGTGGATCACGAGGATCGGGAGATCGAGCCCCGCACTGTCCGGGAGATGGGCCTGGTCGATCGCGGCGCCCTCGGCCGAGAACGCGGCGAACGTCTTCGCCTGCACCATGTTCGCGGTGAGCGAAGGCAACCAGCTCGCCGGCATCGGCTGCTCGCTGAACGCCTGCGCGCTCATCGCGCGCTGCACCGCGATGCCCGCCGGAGGCACGGCGTGCACCCAGCGGAACACGAGGCTCGAGAGCGCGAGCACCGCGCGCGGCGGCATGCCGGCGTCGCCGCCGACGCCGAGGCTTCCGACCAGCACGAGGCGGCCGATGCGCGGCGCGCCCTGATGCGCGGCGACGAGCGCGGTTCCTCCGCCGTAGCTCCAGCCGACGACCGTCACGTCGTCGAGGCCGAGCACATCGAGCAGCTGGGTCAGCTCGCGCGCGTTCGCTTCGAGCGTGAAGTCGCCGTTCGGGCGTGCGTCGGAGTGCCCGTACGCGATGCGATCGATCGCGATCACGCGCCGGCCGTGCGCGGCGAGCAGTGAGATCGTGTCGCCCCAATCGCTCGCCTGCCCGGGCAGCCCGTGCACCAGCACGACGGCGGGCCCTTCGCCGCGCTCGACATAATGCATGCGCACGCCGCTCGGCAGCTCGGCGAACTTCTCCGGTGCCGCGAGCGAGGGAAGCTCGACCGGAGAGAGTCGGAACCACAGCGGCGGCAGCGCGAGCGCGGCGACGACCAGCGCGAGCACCACGAGCAGGGCCTTCTTCATCCCGCGAGTCGCCTCCCGTTTCACTCGACCGCCAGCGTTCATCCGCTCCCGCCGCGCGCGCATTCTTGCAGCGGGCGTCCAGGTCTTCCACGTCGATCGCGAGAATGATGCTCGCGCGACCGCGCAAGCCGGGCGGTAAACGCGTCAGCTCCAGTAGCGGATTGCCGCATCGAACACGCGCTGCGCGAACACGTCCTTCGGCCACGCGCGCATCTCGCGGTTCAGGATCTCGACGCTGACCGGCGCCGCGTAGCCCTTCTCGCGAAACAGCGTCGCGAAGCGCTCGAGCGCGAATTCGCCGTCGCCCGGCAGCGCGCGGCGATCCACCGTCTCGGCGAGCAAGTCGGCGCTCGCGAGCGGCGGATGATCGTCGAACTGCAGATATGCGAGCTCGTCGGTCGTCACCGACGCGAGCTCGTCCCAGCTCGTCGGGCCGTGATGCGCGTGCCAGGTGTCGACGAGCAGCTTCAAGTCGGGCTGCTCGGCGCGCCGGATCACCTCGCGCGTGCGCGCGACGTCGTTCATCTCGCACCACGGCAGGAACTCGAGCGAGAAGCGCGCGCCGGCCGGCCGCGCCATCGCGAGCGCCCGCTGGAGCAGCGCGATGGTGTCCTCGCGAATGGGCGCAGTGAAGCAGCAGTGCACCCACTCGGCCCGCAACGCCGCAGCCGCCTCCAGACAGCGCTCCGCGAGCCCGAGCGTCTCGCGTTCATCCTCGGTCACCGTGAGGTCCTGAATCGCGAAGCAGCGCAGCTCGTGCTCGCCCAGCAGCTCCGCCACATCGCGCAGCGTCCCGAGCTTCCGCGTGAAGTGAGCGAGCGTCCCTCGGTGATCGATCCCGATCCCCGCAAACCCCGCCCGCGCCGCCCCGCGAATCTGCCCCGGTAGGTCCGGATCCTCGACCCCGAAGTAGGGCGAGAACTGAATCGTCTCGTAGATCAACGGAAGAGCCGGCACGCGCGCAGCCTATCACCGCGCAAACGCGCGCTGCTCGCCCTAACAACGCTCGGAGCGCGAGCAAGACTGCGAGTCGAAGTACGGGCTGAGTGATCTCGCAAACAGTTCTACGGCGAGACGAACGCGACTTCAACGGGGAGACGTCCGCCGTCACCGCAAGAGCGCTTCCGTAGGCCTCTTTACATGCCTTAACCCGGAAGACACTCGCCGGCAACGCTCCTCGGCGATCCTCCGTCTCAGATCCGCGCGAGGCCCTCGCGCAACGGGCGCACGCGAGGAGGATCCCCATGACGACCGCTACCGACGACGCGCGCACCATCCCGGTCGCCCGCGCGGGCTGGATGCCGCCGCGCTTCTTCCTGCTCTTTGGAGCCACTGGACTGGCGCTGCACTTCGCGCTCGGGGGACCCACCTGGCTCCGGCTCCCCGGGCTCGGCGCGGCGCTCGTCGCGGCGAGCGTCACGCTCGTGCTCTGGGGCGCGCGTACCTTCGCCAGCGTCGGCACCACGATCAAGCCGTACGAGCGTACGCGCCAGCTCGTCGAGACAGGCCCCTTCCGTCTGACGCGGAATCCCATGTATCTCGGCGGGGTCGGCATTCTCGCCGGCGCCGCGCTGCTCACCGGGACGCCCGCGCCCTGGCTCGCGACCCTCGCCCTCGCACTCACGCTGCACCTCCGCTTCATCAGGAACGAGGAGCGCGCTCTCACGGCGTCGCTCGGCACTCCCTACGAGAGCTACTGCCGCCGCGTACGCCGATGGATCTGAGCGCCGGGCAGAGCGCGCTCCGCATTGGCGCGCTCCAGGGAGCGACGGGCGTGGCCGCGCTCGAGCTCTTCGCGGCGCACGGAGCCGTCGCGGGTGGGATCGCGTGCGCGTGCTTCGGGCTCGGGGTCGGGACGGCGGCCCTCGGGCAGCGCGTGCGCGAGTGGGTGGTCATGGCGCTCGCCGCGCACGTGATCCTCGGCATGGCGGGCGGCCTCTACGAGCGTTCGGCGCTCTACGACAAGCTGGTGCACTGCGGGCTCTCGTTCGCAGCGGCGCGGCTGGTTGCCGAGGCGTTGGCACTTCACACCGCGCGGAACGGCCTCGTGCTCGGCGCGCGCCTCGAGCGGGGCGTGCCCGTGCTCGCCGCTCTCGCGCTGGGGACTCTGTGGGAGCTCTTCGAGTTCGCGGCCGACGCGACGGGCCTCGTCGTCGCGCAGCGCGGCCTCGCCGACACGATGCTCGACCTCGCGGCCGACCTCGCGGGTGCCGTCGCCGCGTTCGCGATTCCGCGCGCTCTTCCCGCGGACGCCTGTCCCTGACATATGCTGCGGCACTGGCGCGAGCCACAGACGGCTCGCAGCGAGCGACACGGAGGTGCCCGTGGAAGCCGCAGAGTTCGACGCGCTGTTCGACGAGTTTGCGCAAATCGGATCGCTTGGCCCGCCCGACCCCTACGCTTTCTTCGGCGCGATGCGAAAGCAGGGCCCCGTGATCCCGAGCCCGCTCGGAGACGGCAGCGTTCTCGCGCTGTCTTTCGACGCCGTCTCTCAGGTGTTCCGCGATGCGCGCACGTTCTCGTCGGCCGGCTACGCGGGTGTCGTCGGAAGAGTGTTCGGGCACAGCATTCTCGAGATGGATCCGCCCGAGCACACGCGGTACCGCACGCTCGTGCAGCAGGCGTTCTCGCGCCGCGCGCTCGAGGCGTGGCGCGATGCACTGGTCGTCCCGTACGCGCACGCCCTGATCGATCGCTTCGCGAAGGACGGGCGCGCAGATCTCACGCGCCAGTTCGCGTTCCCATTCCCGCTGGCGATCATCGCCGGAATGCTCGACGTGCCCGAGCGCGATCGCCCGCACTACACGCGGCTCGCGATCGAGATTCTCTCGGGCCAAGCCGAAGCCGAGAAGGCGCTCGATGCCGCGAAGGCGCTCGCGGACTACTTCGCGCTGCGCATCGAGGCCGCGCGCGGGCGCGACGGCACGGACCTGATCACGCTGCTCGCGAACGCGGAGCTGAACGGCGCGCGGCTCTCGGTCGACGAGATCCTGCCGTTCATCCGGCTGCTCTCGCCCGCGGCATTCGAGACCACCGCGCGTGCGTTCTCGAACCTGATGTGCGGGCTGTTGAATCACCCGGAGCAGCTGGACGCCGTGAAGCGCGACCGCGCGCTGATCCCGCAGGCGGTGCAGGAGGGGTTGCGCTGGGAGCCGCCGCTCGTCGCGTTCTCGCGCTGGGCGACGCGCGACAGCGAATTGTGTGGGGTTCCGGTGAAGGCCGGCTGCGCGGTCGCCCCGATCGTCGGCGCCGCGAATCGCGATCCGGAGCGATGGAAAGACCCTGAGAAGTTCGACATCCACCGGCCCGCAAAGCCGCACATCGCGTTCGCGCAGGGCGCGCACACCTGCCTCGGCATGCACCTCGCGACGCTCGAGCTCGAGACCGCGCTCGCGCTGCTGCTCGAACGGCTACCGAACCTGCGCCGCGACCCGAGCGAGCCGGCGCCAGTGATTACGGGCGGGAGCTTCCGCACGGCGATCTCGTTGCCGGTCGTGTTCTGAGGTCGCGCGAGCTTTGAGCGCCGGAGGGAATGGAGTGAGCGCACGCATCCGCGGGAGCTGTCTTTGCGGCGGCGTTCGGTTCGAGATCACCGGCCGTCCGCTCTGGCTGACCTACTGCCATTGCTCTCGCTGTCGCAAGGTGGGCGGCATAGCAAACCTGACGGTTCGTGCGGCGGACTTCCGCTGGCTGGCCGGCGCCGAGCTCGTCGCTCGGTATCAGCCCGAGCCTCCGTTCCATCTCATCCGCTGCTTCTGCCGTGTGTGCGGGTCGTACCTAGGCGAGCCGGAGACTGATCCCAAGCGATTCCCGATCGCGGCAAGCGCGCTCGATGACGACCCCGGGCTCCGAGCGGCGCTTCACGAGCACGTTGCCGAGAAGCCGGCGTGGTACGAGATCCTGGACGGGTTACCCCAATACCCCGGCTCGCCGCCGAAGCCGGCGTCCGCGCGCCCGCCGGAATGAAAGCCCGCAGCGGGCTGCAATTCCTGCCGCCGGCTCCATGAGGTAGAGGCGGAAGCAACGTCGCCTGGAGTCCGTTGAGCGAAGAGCTGCGTAGCATTCTGCTCGGCACGACCGGCCTCGGCGTCGCGGCGGCCGCTGCCATGCTCATCACCGTCTCGCGCGGTCCCATCGAGGCGGGCCGGCCTGCACTGCGGGCCGCGGCGCACTTCGCCGTCGTCGCCACCGTGGCGCAGCTCCTTCACTTCGCCGAGGAGCTCATCGCGGGATTCCACCAGAGATTCCCCGAGCAGCTAGGGCTGGCGGCCTGGCCACGCTCCTTCTTCATTTCGTTCAATCTGTTCTGGCTCGGCGCCTGGGCACTCAGTAGCTGGGGTCTCTTGGCCAGCCGCCGGCTCGCAGTGGCCGCGCTCTGGTTTCTCGGCATCGCTGGACTCGCCAACGGTGTCGTTCATCCATTGTTGTCGATCCGCGTTGGCGGCTACTTCCCGGGCCTGATCACGTCGCCGTTCATCGGGCTCGCCGGCGTGCTCCTGATCCGGAGGCTGTCGTCGATCAGCCGTCGGCCGGCCGAAACGCGCGCGTCGTAGAGTTTGCCGAGATCTCGCGCATGGCAGTTGGCTCTCCAGGAGTCGTCCAAGTGACTTTCGACCACCAGCCGACGCTTCGGTCAGCACTGCTCGAGCTGCGGCCGCTGCGCGCGGAGGACTACGACGCGCTCTATGCGGTCGCTTCCGATCCGCTGATCTGGGAGCAGCACCCGGCGAGGAATCGGTACGAGGAGCCGGTGTTCCGGGAGTTCTTCGCGGAGGCGCTCGCGTCGGGCGGCGCGCTGCTCGTCACCGATCGCCAGACGCACCGCGCGATCGGCTCGTCGCGCTTTCACGGCTACAGCGCGGAGCGCAGCGAGATCGAGATCGGCTGGACGTTTCTCGCGAGGTCGCACTGGGGCGGCGGCAGCAACGGCGAGCTGAAGCGGCTGATGCTCGACCACGCGTTCCGCCTCGTGCGCTCGGTCGTGTTCCTGGTGAGCCCTGAGAACGTCCGCTCGCGGCGGGCGATGGCGAAGATCGGCGGCGTGCTGGAGCCGAAGCGCGATCCGGAAGGCCGGCTCGTGTTTCGCATCGCAGCGCCGGCGTCTCTGAACGCTCCGTGATGCTCGAGCGAGCTTCCGCTGGACGAGAGCTCGGGTGGTTCTTCGCGCTCGCGCTCGGCGCAGCGGCGGTGCTTCACGGCTCGATCGCGCTGCTCGGACTTCGCTTCTCGCTGTCCGCGGAATCTCCCGCGTTGTCTCTCTACTTGTTGGGGCTCGCCTCTCCGACTGCGGCCGCACTCGTGTTGTCAGGTTCGACGGGTCGCTGGCACTTCCTTCGGTGCGCGCTGCGGGTCCGAGGCGCCGCGAGCGTCTACGTACTGGCTCTCGTTGCGCAGCCCTGCGTCCTCGCGCTGGCGTGGCTTCTGTCGCACTCGGGCAACGCGGCAGCCCCACTGAGGCTCTCGGCTTCGAGCGGCCTCGGCATCCTCGCCGTGGGTCAGCTCTGGGTGGTGCTCGGCGAGGAATTAGGTTGGCGAGGCTTCGCGCTTCCCCGGCTCGAGCGACTGCTGTCTCCACGATCGGCCACGCTCGCGCTCGCACTGGGTTGGGGTGTCTGGCACGTGCCGATGTTCTTCGTTCCGGGCTCTCTCCAGGCCGGCGAGCACGCCTGGGAATTTGCCGCCGCGATCTTCGCGTGGTCGTGCGTGCACTCTCTTCTCTACTCGCGCGCTCGGCCGAGCGTCGTCCCGAATCTCGTGTTCCATGCCTGCGCGAACGTGACGCTGAACCTCGTCGAGGTGCCAGCGGATTCTCGAGGCGCGCTCACCGCCGCGTATCTGCTCGCCGGCTCGGGAGCGTGGCTGCTTCTCGGGCGGACTCGCAGCGTCGAGCCCACTGGGAACCCGTAGATCGACGAGTGGCGGATCGTTACTTGGAAGCCTCCGCCTGCGCCGTCTGCAACGCCGCGGGCAGGGGTGGGAGCTCGGCGATCGCCGGCAGCAGCTGGATCTCGATGCGGCGGTTGCGCTGGCGGTCCGCGGGGCGCGCGTTGCTGCCGATCGGATCGTGCTCGCCGGCGCCGGCGGCGATTAGGGAGCCCGACTTCATCCCGGCCTTGACGAGCACGTGCGTCACGGTGAGCGCGCGCGCGGTCGAGAGCTCCCAGTTGTCTTGGAACGAGGCGTTCTTCAGCGGGAGGTTGTCGGTGTGGCCGACGACGAGGAAGCGCCGCTCCGGGAACTGCTTCAGGATGAAGCCGACCTCGAGCACCGACAGCTCGCCCTTTTCCGAGAGGTCCGCGGAGCCCGAGCGGAATAACACCTCCGCCGGGAGCTCGACCACCAGCCCGCCGCGGCGTGCGAAGACCTTCAGCTGCCCGGTGTCGATCATCTTCGCGAACTGCGCCTGAATCTGCGCGATCGCGGCCATCTGCTTCTCGTCCTCTTCGCGCTGCGTGCGCAGCGCGCGCAGCTCCTCCTTCGTCGTCGAGAGATCTTCCAGCTGCGCGGCGAAGTCGAGCAGCTCGTCCTCGCACATCTGCGCTTGGCGGGACGAGCGCTCGGCGCGCTCGCGCACGGGCTCGAGGTCGGCGGAGCATGCGGCCAGCGCGGCGCTCGCGCGCGTGCCGTCGCTGTAGAACAGCCAACCGAAGTAGCCGCTCGCAGCGGCGGCGATCGTCATCACGATGGCATAGGCCCATAAACGCATGGTGGGGGCTCCTGCGTGCAAAACGGGGTCTCGATCCATCGCGATCGGCCGCTCCGCTCCACACTGAGTGAGCCGCGCCACAACCCAGCGGCGCGCGCCGTGCGGCTCACGGCTCGACTGCGCTCGCGATCACATTCCTGCGCCGCCCATGCGCGGCGCTCTAGTGTTTTGGAACCCGCGCAGGAGCAGAGATCATGAAGACCGGCGCCCAGTATCGAGCTTCGATTCGCGACGGACGCGCGACCTACTTCGAGGGCAAGCGCATCGACGACGTCGAAGGCGATCCGGTGCTCGGCCCGACCGTGCACGAAGTCGCGGCGGCCTACGACCGCTTCTACTCGCCGGAGCCGAACGCGACGAGCCCGCTGATGAGAGTCGCGAGCTCGGCGAAGGATCTGAGGGAGCGCATCCCCGTTCTTCATCAGGCCGATCTCGTCGCGAACGTCACTTATCAATCGATCATGACGTTGATGACGGCGGCGGCGCGCATGAGCGATTGCCCGAAGTACGTCCAGCGCATCGGCGCCTACGTCGACCAGGCGCAGCAGGACGACATCCGCATCGTCGAGTGCATCACGGACGCGAAGGGCGATCGCTCGCTGCCGCCGGCGAAGCAGAACGATCCCGATCTGTACGTGCGCGTCGTGGACCGCAAGCCCGGCGGCGTCGTGATCCGCGGCGCGAAGCTGCACATCTCGGGCGCCTCCTACGCGCACGACCTTATGACGATTCCGACCAAGGCGATGAAGGCGGGCGAAGAGGTCTACGCGATCGCCGCGATGGTGCCGGTGAACTCGCCGGGCGTGCGCATCGTGAACACGACCTACGCGCCGCGGCACGGCGATCCGCGCACGTTCCCGATCTCGAGCCATCACCACATGCCCGAGGGCTTCGTGATCTTCGACGACGTGTTCGTGCCCGAGGAGCGCGTCTTCCTCGACGGCGAGACGCGCCACGCCGCGGTGTTCGCGCACTCGCTAGGGCTCTGGGAGCGCCTCGGCGGGCTCTCGGCGTTCGTCGAGGAAGCCGACCAGCTCGTCGGCTTCGCGCAGCTGATCGCCGAGGCGAACGGGCTCGCGAGCGAGGCGCACATCCGCGAGAAGATCTCCGAGATGATCATCCACGCGACGATCCTGCGCGCAGGGCTCGAGGCGGCGATCTCGAACTGCCACATCACGGCGGAGGGCGCGGCGTTCCCGGACGAGCTCTACACGAACGCGGCGAAGTATTACGGCGCCGCGAACTACAACCTGATGGTTCGCCACCTGCACGACATCGCGGGGGGCTCGGTGCTGACGGCGCCGTCGGTCGCGGATCTCGAGAACCCAGAAGTTGGGCCGCTGATCCGCAAGTACATGAGCACCGGGCCGGGGATCGACGGCGAGTACCGCACCCGCTTGTTTCACGCGATCCGCGACCTGACCGCGGATTCGCTCGGCGGCTGGAAGGCCGTGACGAACATCCAGGCCGGCGGCGGGCTCTACGCGCAGCGCATCGTGACGCGCAAGTTCTACGACCTCGCGGCCGCGAAGAAGAAGGCGCTCGCGCATGCGCGGATCGACGAGGCGCTGGCGCCCGTCGCTCCATCGAAGCGCTGAGGCCGAGCGCACGCGCAACGCGCAGCATCGGATCCGAGCGCCGCCTTTACGTTGTCTTTACGCGGGCCCTGGGAATCCGCGCGCGCGATCGGGTGTTCCGCGTAGAGTGCGAACGCGCGGAACCCGAGCGCTTAGGGCGGGTTCGGAGCGCGAAAGCTCTGCGGGGAGGGGCGATGCGCGTGCTGCGGGCTCTCGTAGGGGTGCTGCTTTCGAGCAGCGCGGCGCTCGCCGAGCCGCTCTCGCGCGACGAAGTTCCGGAGCCGCTTCGGCCCTGGATCGACTGGGTGCTGCGCGGGCACGAGAGCGAGACCTGCCCGCGGATTCAGGGCGCGGGGACGCGCGCGTGTGTGTGGCCGGGCCGACTCTCGCTCGATTTGGGAGCGAGCGGCGGCAGCTTCGAGCAAAGCGTTTTCCTCGCGATCGATTCCGCCGTCGCACTTCCGGGCGGCGACGGCGGGGCGTGGCCCGAGGACGTGCGCGCGGACGGAGCACCGATCAGCGTCGTCGCCGGCAGCGAAAGCCCGACGGTGCGGCTCGCGCGCGGAAGCCACACGCTGAGTGGACGCTTCGTATGGAGCGCGCCGCCGCCGGGCCTGCGCGTCCCGCTGCAGACCGGCATCGTCGACCTCACGCTGAACGACGAGCGAGTCGCGCGGCCGCGCCGCGACGCGGCCGGCACGCTCTGGCTGCGTGACGGCAGCGCCGCGCCCGCCGCCGGCCCCGCCGAGAACCGCGTCGACGTCGAGGTCCACCGGCTGCTCGTGGACGCCGTGCCGCCTCAGCTGACGACCGTCATCACTCTGCGCGCGTCC
>DASTOI010000527.1:0-6797 GCA_035762585.1 Myxococcota bacterium | reverse complement strand
CTCGCCGTCGGCCGCGCGCCCGGCGTCCCAGTCGGCGACCCATTCCCAGATGATGCCGTGCAGGTCGCGCACCCCATAATGATTCGGCGGCGAGCTGCCGGCGCGCGGCAGCGGACCGCGCGGGCGCGCGTAGAACGCGAGGATCCGGCGCTTCGCCTCGTCACGCGCC
Organism: Myxococcota bacterium; assembly: GCA_035762585.1. Taxonomy (GTDB): domain Bacteria; phylum Myxococcota_A; class UBA9160; order UBA9160; family UBA6930; genus VGRF01. The sequence continues at coordinate 6,628 of DASTOI010000527.1, read as the reverse complement.
GCCACGCCCTGCTGCGGCGGATTCGCGGCGAGCTCCCACTCCGCCTCGCTCGGCAGGCGCTTCCCGACGCTCTCGCAGTAGGCCGATGCCGCGAACCACGAGACGAACGTGACGGGCTGACCGGGCAGCGCGTCGCCGAGCGCGAGATCGCCGGCCCAGCTCGAGAGATAGCTGGCGTCGGCCAGCGCGCGCGGCGCCCGCGAGCGGCGCCAGCGCCCCTCGCGCGTCACGAAGGCGAGGAACTCGGCGTTTGTGATCGGTCGCTCGTCGAGAAGGAACGGCGCGACCGGCACGACGCTCGCGCCGGCGTCGGCTCGGAACGGCGTATAGAAGCCTCCGGGGACGCGCGCGGCGCCCGCCTCACCGGCGGACGCGCCGGCGGCGAGCGCCAGCGCGAGCAGCGCCGCCAGCCCGCCGCGGTTCAGGGATGGCCCTCGGCGCGCGGCGTCTTCAGCTCCGCGCGCACGGCTGCGACGGCGGCGTCCTCGATCGGCTCGCCGCGGTTGCCGAAGCTGTTACGGACATAGGTCAGCACGTCGGCGATCTCGTGATCGGTGAGATTCGCGAGCGGCGGCATCACGTTGTCGTACTTCGCGCCGTTCACCTCGATCGGACCGGACAAGCCTGCGAGGACGATTCGGATCGAGCGCTCCGCGTCGGCCATCAGGTAATCCGACTTCGCGAGCGGCGGGAACACCGTCACGAGGCCCTGCCCTTCGAGCTGATGACAGGTCGAGCAGGTGCCGAGGTAGACCGCCTTCCCGCGCGCGATGCGCGCCTCCAGCGTGTCGCCGGCGGCACTCGCCTGCGCGAGCGCCTCGGTCGCCTGCGGCGAGCGCTCGGCGAGGTAGGTCTCGTCGATCTCGCGGCCCGAGTAGATCGCGAGGTTCTCGGGGCCCTCCACCTTCAGCATGCCGAGCGCGCCCTTGTTGAACGCGCGGAAGATCGAGTGGTCGACCAGGATGAACGTGCCCGGAACTTCGAGCTTGAAGTCGACGATCGCGGCACCGCCGGCCGGCACGAGCGTGGTCTGCACGTTCTGCGTCGTCGCGCTTCCGCCTTCGGGATAGACGTCGTCGAAGATCTCGCCGATCACGTGGAACGACGAGACGAGATTCGGACCGCCGTTGCCGATGAAGAGCCGCACCGTCTCGCCGACGTTCGCGGTCAGCGCGCGATCGCCGATCAAGGCGCCGTCGCGGCCGTTGAACACGACGTAGGCGGGCTGCTCGGCGATCGCGCGCTCCATGTCGAACGGCTGGAGGCCGGGCTCGCGGAAGCCGCCGCGCGTGTAGAACTCGCTCTGCATCACGTAGTACTCGCGGTCGACTTTCGGGTAGCCGCCTTCGGGCTCGACGACGATCAGGCCGTACATGCCGTTCGCGACGTGCATGCCGACCGGCGCCGTCGCGCAGTGATAGACGTACACGCCGGCGTTCAGCGCCCGGAACGTGAACTGCGTCTGGTGCCCGGGCGCGGTGAAGGTGCTGGTCGCGCCGCCGCCGGGGCCGGTCACCGCGTGCAGGTCGATGTTGTGCGGCATCGCGTTGTCGGGGTGATTCATCAGGTGCAGCTCGACCGAATCACCCTCGCGGACGCGAATCATCGGGCCGGGCACTCCGCCGCCAAACGTCCAGAACGTGTATTGCACGCCGTCCGCGAGCTCGCCCACGAGCTCCTTCACCTCGAGCTTCACGACCACCTTGGCGTTGCCGGCGCGGTCGAGAGCAGGTGCCGCCGCGGGCGCGATGCCGAGCTGCGCGTCGATCGCCGTCAGCTCGGCGGCGGGCGCGTCGGCCGGCGCCGGTTGTTGCGGCTCGCCGCAAGCGCACACGGCCGCGGCCAGGATTGGGGCCCAATACCTCATTGCGGATGCCTCCCCTGAGAACTCCGCTGGAGAAGCGCAAGAGCCGTGCCAACGCGCGCGAGCTCGGATCGGTCGCTACGCGCGCCCCTCCGCGATGCGCTGCCGGCGATTCACGAAGTAATAAGCGAGCGCGAAGCTGAACAGCAGCGCGGTGCCGAGCGCCGCGCCGAACGGCCAGTTGCGCGCGTTCCCCTTGATCTGGTTCTCGATGATGTTGCCGATCATGTCGACACGGCCGCCGCCGAGGATGTCGTTCACGGCGTAGATGCCGAGTGCCGGCACGAACACGAGCAAGACGCCCGCGGAGATGCCGGGTGAGGTCAGCGGGACGATCACGCGCGAGAACGCGCGCAGCGGGCCGGCTCCGAGATCGAGCGCGGCCTCGATCAGCGCGCCATCGAGCTTCTCCACGCTCGTGAAGATCGGCAGGATCATGAACGGCAGGAACGTGTAGACGAGCCCAACGATCACGGCGCCAGGCGTGTAGAGCATCTCGAACGGCCGATCGATCAGGCCGAGGCCGAGCAGCGAGCTGTTCAGGAAGCCTTGGCTCTTCAGGATCGTGACCCACGCGTAAGTGCGGATCAGGAAGCTCGTCCAGAACGGGATCATCACCGCCATCAGCAACAAGTTGCGGTAGCGCGAGCTCGCGCGGCCGATCAGGTAGGCGACCGGGTAGCCCGCGGCGAGACACAACGCCGTCGTGATGCCCGCGTAGAGGATCGAGCGCAGCACGATGCGCAGATAGACTGGGTTGCCGACGCCCGCGTAGTTCTCGAGCGTCACTCGCTCCCACTGGACGCCGCCGAGCGTGCCGCGCTCGAGGAAGCTGTAGGCGAGCATGATCGCCGCGGGCGCGACCACGAACAAAAGCGCCCACGCGACGAGCGGCAGGAGCAGCAGCGTGCCGGTCCGTCCCGGCGCACGCTGCGTCCCCGCCGCCGCCTCGAAGTGGGTCGCCCCCTGGCGCACCTTTCGCCCTCCGCTCGGCTCCGCAGACTCCGCCTCGCTGCGCGCGGCCTCCGGCCGCTTGCACCGCTGCCGGTCTCGCCGCGACTCAGCTCCCGCTCTGCGCCTTCATGTCGGTGAACAGCTTGTCGACGTCGGCCGCCGCCGCGCCGATGTCTCGGAAGGTGGTGAGCTTCGGATCTCCCGGCGGGTAGCTCGCGGCGTTCGCGCGCTCGGCCTCGCTGAGCAGCTTGCGCGCCTCGACGTTCGGATTCGTGTACGGGAAGTCCGCCGAGATCTTCACGCTGACTTCGGGCCGTAACAGGTAGTCGATGAACTGGTGCGCGGCGGCGACGTTCTGCGCGCCCTTCGGAATCGCGAGGCTGTCGATGAACATGTGCGCGCCGTCGCTCGGCAGCGTGTACGTGAACTTGCCGCCGCCCTCGTTGATCAGGATCGCGCCCTCGCCCGACCACACGATGCCGAGGTCGACGTCGCCGTTCAGCAACGCCGTCTTCGGACTGTCGGAGTCGTAGACCTTCACGAGCGGCAGCCACTTCGCGAGCACCGGCTTCGCCTTCTCGAGGTTCTCCGGAGTCACGTCGTTCGCGTCGAGCCCGAGCGAAGCCAACGCCCAGCCGACCACCTCGCGCGAATCGTCGAGCACGACGATGCGGCCCTTGTACTTGTCCTGAAACACGTCGGCGTAGCTCGTCACCGGCTCTTTGATCTTCTCGGCATTCACCACGATGCCGACGGTGCCCTGCATGTAAGGCACGCTGTACGTCAGCTCGGGGTCATGCGCGCGGCCGTAATACTCCTGCCCGAGGTTCTTCAGGTTCGGCAGCTTCGTCTTGTCGAGCGGCAGCAACAGGCCTTCCTTCACCATCGCCTCGACCGTGTACTCGGACGGCTGCACGAGGTCGTAAGCCACCGCGCCCGACGTGAGCTTCGCGAGCATCTCCTCGTTCGACGCGTACTGCTCGTAGTTGACGACGATGCCGCTCTCGGCGGTGAACTCGTCGATCACGACTTGCGGCAGATACTCCGACCACGCGAACAGATTGAGCTCGCCGCCCGCGGAACTCTCCGGCGGGGTCGTGGCTTCACCTTCGCCTGCAGCCGGCTTCTCTTCTCCACCACAGCTCGCGAGCGCGGCGAACGCCGCCGCCGCCACCCATCGTTTCCATTCGAATCTCCGCATCGCTCCTCCTCTCGAACCCGTGGGTTCATGAATTCCTTTTGCGCAGCGCCTCGCTGACGAACAACGCCAGCACCGTGACGCCGATCAGCACCGTCGAGATCGCATTCAACGAGGGATCGAGGCCCTTCTTCACCTTGCCGAAGATCACGAGCGGCAGCGTCGCGGTGCGCGCGCTGGCGGTGAAGTAGGTGACGATCAGGTCGTCGAGTGACAGCGTGAACGCCATCAGCGCGCCCGACACGATCGCGGGCATCAGGTAGGGCACGAGCACCTTGAAGAACGCCTGCAGCGGCGTCGCGCCGAGATCGAGCGCGGCCTCTTCGAGCGAGGGATCGAGGCCCGCGAGCCGCGCCTGCACGGCCGCCATCACGAACGGGAAGCAGAACGTGACGTGAGAGATCACGATCGTGGTGTAGCCGAGCTGGAGCCCGATCGAGACGAACAGGATCAACAGGCTCACGCCGAGGATCACCTCGGGCACGATCATCGGCAGGAACACGAGCGTCTCGAGCAGCCCGGCCGCGCGATAGCGGTAACGATGCAGCAGCCACGCACCGGCGGTCCCTAACAGCACCGAGATTGCGGTCGCGCAGGCTGCGACGATCAGGCTGTTCTTCACTGCGCGCATCAGCACGTGATCGCGCCAGAGCCTCACGTACCAGTCGACCGTGAAACCGGTCCACTGGATGTTGAGGCGCGACTCGTTGAACGAGAACAGGATCAGGATCGCGATCGGCAGATAGAAGAACAGCAGCACGAGCCCGGTCCAGCCGGCGAACAGGCGCGTGATCCAGCTCATGACGGTATGGCCTCAGCCATACACACTCACCGCCGCCTCGAACGTGCCGAGGTGCACGTCGACGACCTTCTTCACGTCGGGCGTGTAGCCGCCCGCGAGCACCCAAGCGATCGGGATGCGCTCGCGCTTCGCGAACGCGAACACGACGCGGTCGCGCTCGCGCAAGTCGGCCTGATCGAGATTCAGCGGCGAGTACGGATCCTCACGATACGGATCCGCGCCGGCCTGATAGATCAGCAGGTCGGGTCGGCCCCACGCGAGCAGCTCGCGCGTGCCGCGCGCGAGCGCATCGAGCAGCTCCGCGCGCCCGCTGCCGTTCGCCAGCGCGTACGAGACGTGATTCGGCCCATCGCTGTGGCGCCGGTGCTCGACGTCCTTGAACGGCTTGTTGTGCCAGTAATCGTTGCCGTAGATCGAGCAGTTGAACAGCCAAGGCCGGGCGGCGCACAGCGAGGCCGTGCCGTTGCCGTAGTGCAGATCGAGATCGAGCACCGCGACCGTCTTCACGCGGCCGGCGTTGCGCAGCGCCTCGGCCGCGACCACCAGCCCGTTGAACGTGCAGAAGCCCTCGCCGTGATCCGCATGCGAGTGATGGAAGCCGCTCGCGATCGCCGCGGCGACGCCGTCCGCGAGCGCGCGCTCGGCGGCCGCGACGATGCCGCCGTTGGTCAGCAGCACCGAAGGCCAGAGCGCCGGCGACCACGGGAACTTCTGCGATTCGGCGAGCTCGCGCGGCTCGCCGGTGCGCACGGCCTCGATGTAGGCGTCGGTGTGCACACGCCGCAGCGCTGCGGGATCGAGCGCGCGCGGCGCCTCGACGCGCACGCTCGGCCAGCTCGCGACGCCGTCCGCGACGAGCTGGAACTTCCGCATCGGCATCACGTGCTGCTCGCCGATCGGCGCCGCGAAGCCGGGATCGTGATAGGCGGTGATCACGCCGCGCAGCGTGGCTCAGGACCGGGTGCGGAGTAAAGAGAGAACCGCGCAGCGCGCCGGCCCACGCCCTCGCCCTGATGGGTCGTGAGGAGACCGACTCGGGATGCGCGGTCACCGCACGCCGCTTGCTAGCAAGCGAAGCGCGCAGCGAGGACCCGTGAGGGTTTCCCTCACGGGTCGGAGTCTTCGGAGCCGAGCGGAGTCGAACAGTGGCTTCCGCGTGCGATGGACCCTCGGCGTGCGGTGATCGGGCATCCTGAATCGGCCTCCTAGCTCGCGGTCGGCGTCACGAGGCGGAAAGTCGCGCGACCTCGGGTCCACTCCGCCGCGTCGCTTCGCAGTGGCGCGAGCGCAGACTCCGGCACATGCGCGCCGTAGACCGCGTAGATCGAGTCGACGATCGCTGCGAGCTCGGCGGCGGGCAGCTCGCGGTCGGCTTCGCGCCCGACCCGGCGCAAGACGAGATCGAACGGAAGCGGCGGCAGCGCCGGATCGCGGAAGTCGGGCTGCGCGTAGCGGGCCGCGGCGGGATCGACCTTCAGGAAGCCCGCGCGCGCGTACGAGCGCTGTGCCGCGCCCGCGCCGCGCTCCATCTCGGCGACGAGCACGACGGGCGTCTGCGCGTCGATGCGCGCGGCGGCGATGCAGCGCCGCGCCGCGCCGAGCGGCAGCGCGCGCAGCCACGCCGCGAGCCCGCTGCCGCGATGCGCGGGAGCGACGAGCGCGTGCGAGAGATGAACCACGACGGGCCCCGGCTCTGGGGCGCCGCTCGCTGCGAGCTGCACGACCGCGCTGTGATCGCGTACTGCCGCGATCTCTCCTGCTCGCCGGAAGATCAGCATCTCATAGGCGAGCCGCGTTCGGCCGACGGGCG
>DASTOI010000526.1:0-3204 GCA_035762585.1 Myxococcota bacterium | reverse complement strand
GCCTGTGCGCCGCCGCCGCCGGAGAGCGCCGCCACCGACGCGGTGTTGATGATCGAGCCGCCGCGGCCGCCCGCGATCATCGCGCGCGCGGCGTGCTTGATGCCGAGGAACACCGAGCGCGTGTCGATCGCGAACGTCTCGTCCCACGCGGAGACTTCGGTCTCCGTAATGGGTCCGAACGCGCCGCCGACGCCGGCGTTGTTGAACATCACGTCGAGGCGACCGAACTCCGCGAGCGCCGCCTCGACGAGGCCTGCGACGTCGTGCTCCTCGGCGACGTCGGCGCGCACGAAGCGCAGCCGCTTCGCGTCGCCGCGCTGCGCGCACGCGGCGACGAGCTCCGCGCCCTTCGCCTCGTTCAGGTCCGCGGCGATCACGCTCGCGCCCTCGTCGAGGAAGCGCTCCACCGACGCGCGGCCCATCCCGCTCGCGCCGCCCGTAATCACTGCGACGCGGCCCTCGAGCGTGGGAGCGCTCACAGGCCGAGCGCCTTCGCGATCAGCGCGCTCGCGTCCGGCACGCCGCGCGGCGTCGTGAAGGCGGCGTCGTCCGCGAGGCGCGCGCAGTAATCGGCGACGTCCTCGACGCTGACGCTCGGGTTGAAGAGGCCTGCGCTCTCGCCGACGAAGACGCGCGCGACGCGCCCGGCGCCGGCGGTGAGGATCTCGCCCGCCAGCGCGCACGATTCGTGGCACAGGTAGGCGACCACCGGCGCGACCTTCTCCGGGGCCATGTGCGGCCCGAGCTCCCCCGTGAGCCCTTCGGTCATGCGCGTCGCCGCGTTCGGGCTGACGACGTTCGCCTTCACGTCGTACTTCGCGCCCTCGATCGAGATCGTCCGCGCGAGCCCGACGAGCCCCATCTTCGCCGCGGAGTAGTTCGCCTGCCCGAAGTTCCCGTACGTCCCGGACGGCGACGACGTCATCACGATCCGTCCGAACCCCTGCGCGCGCATGCGCTGATACGCCGGGCGCGTGACGTGGAACGCGCCGCGCAGGTGGACACCGTGCACGGCGTCCCACATCTCGGACGTCATGTTGTGGAACGCCTTGTCGCGCAGGATGCCCGCGTTGTTGACGACGATGTCGACACGGCCGAACGCGTCGAGCGCGCCCGTCACGATCGCCTCGCCGTTCTCCGGCGTCGCGACCGAGCGCGTGTCCGGCGCTGCGATCCCGCCCGCCGCGAGGATCTCCTCGACGACGCTCTTGGCGGGCTCCTCGCTGCCGCCGCTGCCGTCGAGCGCGGCGCCGTTGTCGTTCACGACCACGCTCGCGCCGCGCGCGGCGAGCAGCTTCGCGTAGGCGCGCCCGAGGCCGCGCCCCCCGCCCGTAACAATCGCCACTCGCCCGTCGAAGCGAAGCTCCGCCATGCCTGCGCCCTCCGCCGCGGCGAACACTACCGCGGCGGAGATCGGCGCTGCGCCTACGAGGCGACGCGCACCCGCGCGAGCAGGTTTCCGCTGCGGTCCTCGCGCAGCTCGTACTCGACGACGTCCGCGGTGAAGCTGCCGCCGCCGGGCGCCGGCTGGACGCCGGTGATCACGAGCAGCACGTCGGCCGTCGCGGATCCGATCGGCCCCAGCGTGTCGCGGATCAGCTGCGAATCCTCGGGCGCGACCTTCCAGGTCTGCGCCTCGAGGCCGTTGCCGAAGCGCAGCTCGACCTTCTGCTGGAACGCGTCGAACGTCACGACCGAGCTCGGCGCGAGCGCGCGCAGCGTGAACTCGCCGTAGCTCGGGTCGTACTCGCTGAGGTTCGCCGCCAGCGACAGGCGCAGCACGCCGACGTTCCGCACCGCAGCGGCCGCCGCCTCGAGCTCCGCGCGCACCATCTCGCGCGCGGCGGGCTTCTCGATCGGCTTCACGTAGGCGACGCGCGAGTCCGCCTCGACCCAGCGTTCGATCGGCGGCGCGATGCCCGCCATGTCGTAGTACAGCAGCACCATCGCGCTCGATTCGGGGTTCACGAGCTCGCCCGTTCGGCCATCGATCGGGGCCGGCGCGGGTGCAGTGCGCTTCGCGCCATCGCTGGCCCCCGATGCAGCGCCGCCGGATTCGCGAGCGGAAGAAGCGATCGCGCCCTCCGTCGCGGACGCCGCCGCGTTCGCGGCGGAGTCACCCGCTCCGTCGTCGCCGCACGCGATTGCGCCGCTCAGCGCGAGGCCGAGCGCGAGCGCGCGCCGGCCGTCACAGCTGCGGCGCATCCGCGTTCTCCGCGGCCTCGCGCGTCTCGCGCGCCTGCCGCTCCGCGTCGCCGGCCGCGAGCGCCTGCTCGGTTCCGGTGATCGCCTGATAACCGCCGGCCTGATCGATCACGCCCACCTGCATGTATTGCGCGAGATCGGGGTTGCTCTGCAGTGGCATGATCCGCGCGTGAACCACGAGCCCACAGTCGGGCGAGAAGTTCGTGCCACCGTCGGGATCGGAGACGCCGGTGCACTGCTGGTAGAGCGGCGACGTTTCCGTCGCGAGGCGCCCGCGCGGATCGTAGATCCACCAGATCATGCGCTGGCCCGCCGTTTGATCGCGCGACGGCGCCCCGTACTTCGCGATCAGCGCCTGCGCGACCGCAGCCTGCGTCGGGCTCTTCCCCTCCGCGAACCACTCTTCGCGCGCGACGCTGATCACGCGCTCCTTGCCGGGCAGCCCCATCGTCGCGACGTACCACTTCGACTGCCCCGGCAGCATGTCCTGCGTCACCGCATTGCCGCTGCGCGCGAGGAAGCCGTCCTGCATCTCCTTCATGATCTGTTGCGACGACTTCTCCGCCTCCGCGAAGCGCGCGCTGAAGCCCTGCCGCAGCGTCTGGCCGTAGGTCTGGATGTTGAACCCGCGCGTGTCCTGCGTGGCGACGAGCATCTCGTCAGTACACAACACGACGTTCAGCGCTTCGTCGTAGGTGAGGCCGGGCCGCACGCCGACGACGTCGTCGACCGGCGCGCCATCCGGACGATCGGGCGAATCGATGTCGGCTGGGCAATCGACATCGCCGCGCGCGTTCTCTGCGACCTCTTCGGCGCTCGCGAGCTCTTCGTCGCCGCGCCGGCCGGAGCTCGGATCCGGCAGGCCGATGTCGTCGTCGGAGCCGCAGGCTGTCATCAGCGAGACGAACGCGAGAACGAGGAATGACGCAGAGCTGCGCATGAACGCCTCCAGGAGAGCGAGTATGGCCAGAACCAGGGCGGCCGCGCTCGGAATGTTGG
>DASTOI010000525.1:0-4532 GCA_035762585.1 Myxococcota bacterium | reverse complement strand
CGAGCACGACGACGCAGCGCCGCGTCCGCGCTGCCCGCAACAACCGCTACGAGCTGGCGTCGTCCTCTTTCACGATCGGGACCCGCGACGCCGAGTCGCGCGGCTTCTCGTTGTGCCCGTGTCCCTGATAAACGTTCAGCCGGCTGTAGAGCGTCTTCAGACTGATCCCGAGCGCCTCGGCCGCTTGACGCTTGTTGCCGTTCAGCGCCTCGAGCGTCGACAGAATCAAGCGCCGCTCGACCTCCGCGAGCGGCGAGCCGACGCGAATTCGCAGCGTCGCGTCGCTGGTCACGGGCTCCGCCGCTTTCAGCGACGGCAGCGCATCCACGTCGATCGCGTCGTCGGCGAGGATCGCGGCGCGCTCGACCACGTTCTTCAGCTCGCGCACGTTCCCGGGCCACGAGGTCGCTTGCAGCCGCGCGAGCGCGCGCGGCGTGAAGCTCTTCTGGGTGCTCTGGCGCGCGTTCACCTCGTCGAGGAAGCGCTCAGCGAGCAGCGTCACGTCGGCGCCGCGAGAGCGCAGCGGCGGAAGCTCGATCGGGAACACGTTCAGCCGGTACAGCAAGTCTTCGCGCAGCGTTCCGTTCGCGACGGCCTTCAGCGGATCGCGATTCGACGCCGCGATGATGCGCACGTCGACCGGGATCGGCTCGGTGCCGCCGACGCGCGTCACGACGTTCGCCTCGAGCACGCGCAGCAGCTTCACCTGCAGATCGAGCGGCATCTCGGTGATCTCGTCGAGGAACAGCGTGCTGCCGTTCGCGCGCTCGAAGTAGCCGAGCCGGCGCCGCTCGGCGCCGGTGAAGCTGCCCTTCTCGTGGCCGAAGAGCTCGCTCTCGATCAGCGTCGGCGCCATCGCGCCGCAGTTCAGCGCGAGGAACGGGCGCGCGCGGCGCGCGCTCAGGCTGTGGATCGTCTCGGCGACGAGCTCCTTGCCGGTGCCGCTCTCACCCGTCACGAATACCGCGGCGTCGGTCGGCGCGACGCGCTGGATCAGCGCGTACACCTTCTGCATCGGCTCGGAGCGCCCGACCATCTTGCCGAAGCGGCCGAGCTCGCGGAGGTGATCGCGCAGATCGGAGACGTCGGTCTTCAGCGCGCGCGTGCGCTGCAGGTTCGTCAGCACGCTGCGCAGGCGGCTGCGGTCGACCGGCTTCGTCAGGTAGTCGAGCGCGCCGCGGCGCAGCGCCTGCACCGCGGTCTCCGCGGTCGCGTCGCCGGTGACGACGACGTACTCCGGCTCCGGCTGCGAGTGCGGCTCGCCGATCAGATCGAGCCCGCTGCCGTCGGGAAGCGTCAGGTCGACGAGCACCGCGTCGACGCGCGACTCGGCGAGCACCTTGCGCGCCTCTTCCATCGTGCTCGCTTCGAGCGTCGCGAAGCCTTCGAGCGCGACCATCGCGATCAGCGCTGCGCGCAGGTTCGGCTCGTCTTCGACGATGAGCAGGGAGAACGCGGCCGGTTCGCTGTGCGCCAGTTCGGTCATCGCTGGGGGCCTTCAGTCCGACGCCGGAAAACGAATCACGAACGTAGACCCAAGCAGGAGCTACCGAAAGCCGTAGGCGAGGCGACGTCGCGTCCGGCCGCTGTGAAATCCGCGGCGTCGCCTCGCTTGTGTGAGCCCCGTCTCAGAGGCGGCCCGCCAACAGCAGGACCACCACCACGATCAGCACGAGCCCGAGTCCGCTCGACGGGTAGTAGCCCCAGCCTTGGCTGTGCGGCCACGCGGGCAGCGCCCCGATCAGCAACAGGATCAAGAGAATGATCAGTATGGTGCCGAGCATGGCTCCCTCCCGATCGATCAGGTGTTGTCGTCGATCTCGTCCTCGATTTCATCCCCGGCATCCTCGATCTCGTCACCGAGCTCCTCGACCGCTTCGTCGACGCCCTCGTCTCGTTCCTCGCAGCCTGGAAGCCCGAGCCCCAACGCCAGCAGCAGCGATGCGAGCGACGCGCTGAGGCGCGTGTGATTCGGATGACGCATCTCAGTCGGTCCCGGCGCGAAGCTCGAGGCCGTCCACGATCGCCCGCACGCCGCGCGTGTTGCGCGCGACCGTCAGCGCCGTCACGCGCTCGCGCTGATTCTCGACCGTGCCGGTGAGGCGCACGACGCCGTTTTCCGCAGCGACGTCGATGTCCGCATCGGACAGCGACTCGCGCTCCGCAAAGCGCGCGCGCACTGCCTCGGTCAGCTTGTCGTCGCTCTCCGCGACGCGATCCGCGGCGACGTCCGGCACGACCTGCAGCTCGTTCATCACGCGCTTCACGCCGTCGAGCTGCTGAACCTTCTCGGCGGCGCGCAGGCGGTCCTTCTCGGTGCCGACGCTGCCGAACAGCGTCACGACGCCGTCGCGCGTGTCGACGTTCACGCGCGTGGGCGCGATTCCCGGGTCCGCCATCAGCGAGAGCTTCGCCTTGGTGGTGATCCACGCGTCGGACGCGAGCGACGCGTCCCCGCTGCGGCCGTCACCCCAGACCTCGTCGTCGGCGAGCTGGTCGGGCGCGTCGATCTGGTTGACGACGCGGCGCACGCCGTCGACGTCGCGAGCGGTGTGCACCGCGCGGCGCTCCGCGCTCAGGCTTTTCGCGGTGCCGCCGAGCGTGACGACGCCTTCGGAGACGGACTCCACTTCGACGTTGCTGTTCGAGAGCGCTGCGTCCGCTCGCAGCTTCTCCGTCACGCGCTCGCGCAGCGCGGCGTCGTCCACCTTCGCGTCCGCGCGCGCGGTCCCGCCGACCGTGATCAGGTTCTCGACGGACTGGACGCCTTCGATCTCCTTCGTCTTCGTCGCAGCGCGCTCCTTCTCTGCGGCCGAGGCGACCTCACCGTACAGAGTCACCTTGCCGTCGAAGGTGTCGACGTTCACATCGGTGCCGTCGACGATGTCGTCGGTCAGCAGCGCGAGCTTCACCTTCGTCGTGATCCACGCGTCCTCGGGCTGCTCGGCCAACGCCGGCGTCCCGAGCAGCGCGAACGAAGCCGCGAGCGCGAGGGCGCAAAGGATGCGCTTCCGGGTCGTCATGGCTGCTCCTTCGCTGGGCGCGCGCTCAGAGCGTGCGCGCGAACTCGTCGACCTGGCGCTCTGCCTGGTCGCGTGCGACGCCGAAGCGCTCCTGGATCTTTCCGACCAGCTCTTCGCGCTTGCCGTCGATCAGGTCGAGATCGTCGTCGGTCAACTTCGCCCACTTCTGCTTCACCTTTCCGCGGAACTGCATCCAGTTGCCTTCGACTTGGTCCCAGTTCATGGCGTCTCCTTTCCGGTCGCCGGCACGTTCTCGTGTCGGGCCTCACCCGTGGGTGGCCGCATGGGCCAAGAAGCACAGACCGTGCCGGCAGTGCTGGGGCGACAGGGAATCCAAACTCCGTTCGTTCTCGCGGCTTGGGCGATCGCCCTTCGAGGCAGGCGAGTGAGTGCTTTGTAGAAGCTGCCCTGATTGCGGCGGCGCGTACGGCCGCGTCTCCGTGAACTCGGCGAGAGACCTAATGAGCACTGGGCACGCAGCTTGCTCCGGCACCCAGTCAGCATTTCGGGAGCGCCGATGAGAGACCAATTTCGCTGGATGGGGCTCGCCGCCCTGCTCGTCGCAACCGCTTGCGCGTCGGCGCCGATGCCGACCGAGGAGATCACGCGCGCCAAAGCGGCGGTGGAGCAGGCGGAGACGGCGGGCGCGGGCGAGCACGCCGCGCTCGAGATGAAGAACGCGCGCGAGAAGCTCTCCGAGGCGGAGACGCTCGCGGGAGAGCGCGACGAGGTCGGCGCGCGGCGCGCGGCGGAGCAAGCCGAGGTCGACGCGCTGCTCGCCGTCGCGAAGACGCGGCGCGCGAAGGCGCAGGCGTCGGCGAGCGAGCTCCAGGACACGCTCGAGGCGATGCAAGAGGAGATGGTCCATGGCACGTAGCAAGCGAGGCTTCGTGGCCGGGCTCGCATTCGCGGCGTTCGGCCTCGGCTGCGTGAGCGCGCCGCCGCCGATCGCGCAGGAAGTCCGGGCGGAGTACGCGGCCGTCTCGAGCGATCCGCGCGTCGCGCAGCACGCCGCGATCCAGCTCGACGAGGCGCAGCAGGCGCTGCAGCGGCTCGAGGCCGCGCGCCGAAGCGACGACGCCGAGGTGGCGCATCTCGCCTACGTCGCGAAGCAGCGCCTCGCGATCGCGCGCGCGGCCGCCGAGGCCGGCGCCGCCGAGGAAGAAGTCGAGAAGCTCGGCGAGCAGCGCGACGAGCTGCGCCTGCAGGCGCGGTCGTTCGAGGCCGACGCAGCGAAGCAGCAGGCCGCCGAGAGCGCGGCCGACGCCGAGACCGCGCGGGACGTGGCCGCCTCCGCGATCGACCGCGCGCGCGACCTCGAGGAACGCGTCGCGGAGCTCAAGGCAAAGGAGACCGAACGCGGCCTCGTGATGACGATGAGCGACGTGCTGTTCGAGTTCAACAGCGCCCAGCTGCTGCCGGGCTCGGAGCGCGCGCTCGGCGAGGTCGCGAAGCTGCTGAACGATTACCCGGATCGTCAGATCGCGATCGAAGGGCACACCGACTCGA
>DASTOI010000524.1:0-10605 GCA_035762585.1 Myxococcota bacterium | reverse complement strand
CTGAACGACAACAGTCCTCCGTTGGTCGCGACGGGAAGCGCGCCGCCGACGGCGATGCGACCGCCTCGAACGAACGCGCCTCCTTCGCCGCGCTCGCAGAAGCCGAGCGCCTCGAGCTGCCGGATCACCTCGAAGCTGAACGGGTCGTAGAGCTCCGCGACATCGACGTCAGCCGGCGAGAGGCCGCACTGCGCGAAAGCGAGGCGAGCGGCGCGCGCTCCGACGTCGCCGTAGCGGTCCCAGACGGGCGGCGTCACGTAGGACATCCCGCAGCGGTCGAGCGCGGCGCCGAGCAGCCAGATCGGCTCGACCGGGAGATCGCGCGCGCGCTCGGCAGACGTGAGCACGAGGCCCGCGCCGCCCTCGTTCGTGAGCGCGCAGTCGAGTAGGTGAAACGGCTCCGCGATCGGTCGCGAGGCGAGCACGTCTTCGCGCGAGACAGCGTGTCCGAACATCACCGCCTCGGGGTTCTGCGACCCGTGCGTCCGGATCGTCGCGGCGACGTCCGCGAGGTCCTCGCGGCGCGTGCCATACACATGCATGTGTCGGCGCGCGACCAGCGCGAACTCCGCTGCGGTGAAGAGCCCGAAGCACTCGGTGAACTCGTGGCTGGGCTTGGTCCAAGGCGCGGTCTCCTCGCGCCGCTCGTACTCCCCGGCCTGTGCGGTCGCGATCAGCACGCTCGTCGCCTGCCCCGACGCGATCGCGAGCGCAGCCTCGACCAGCGCGGGAATGCCGACGTCGGCGCTGCCGGTCCACACGGCGCGCCCGCCGAGCCACATCGCCGTCTCGCGCGGGCGCCAGCCGCGCGTCGACGAGGTGCAGTGGAGGCCGTCGATGTCCGCGAGCGTCAGCCTCGCCGAGCGGACCGCTCCGCGCATCGCGTCCAGCAGCAGCTCCGTCTCGGACACGGCGAGGCGCCGCGCCTGCCGCGTGTTGTAAGCGCCGACGATCGCAACGCCGTGAAGGGGATTTCGCACGCGCTAGCGAGCGAAGCGCGCAGCGCGGCGCGACGGTGCCCTGCGGTGATTGCGCATCCTGATCCTGAGTCGGCCTCCTAGTGCGCCAAGCGGCGCAAGCGCGACTCGTAGACGCCGTTGCGCAGCGGGCCGAACAGCTCGCGGAGCTGCGGGTGCCGCACGGGGCCGTTCTCCGCGTCGCTCACGAGATTCTGTTCCGACACGTACGCGACGTACGTGGTCTCGGCGTTCTCGGCGAGCAGGTGGTAGTAGGGCTGGTCCTTGCGCGGGCGCAGGTGCTCCGGAATCGCGAGCCACCACTCCTCGGTGTTCGCGAACTCGGGGTCGACGTCGAAGATGACGCCGCGGAACGGATGGACGCGGTGCCGCACCACCTGGCCGATGCGGAAGCGGGCTTCGCGGAGCTCGGTCATCGCGGGAGGATTCCTCACTGCGCGGCTGCAAGCACCACATCGTGGCTCCGGGGCGCGCAATCCATCGCGAAGGTCGTGGAGGATTCCTCACTGCGCGGCCGCGATCACGACTTCGACGCGTCGATTGCGCGCGCGGCCTTCCGGGTCGTCGCTCCCGTCCGCCTTCACTTCTTTCGCGAGCGGCCGCGATTCGCCGAGACCCTGCGCGGAGATCAGGTCGAGCGGCAGGCCAGCCGCGGCGAGCGCGTCGGCGACCCGGCGCGCGCGCCGCAGCGAGAGCTCGAAGTTGTAGGCCTCGCTTCCGCGCGCGTCGGCGTGCCCTTCGCAGATCAACTCGTTGCCGGGCGCCAGCCGCTTCACGATCTCCGCGATCTTCGTCACGGCGGTCGTCCCGGCGGGTGTGAGGGCGTCGCTGTCGAAGTCGAACAGCACGTCGGTGACGAGCACGGTCACGCCGCGGTCGTCGACCCGCGTCTCGAAGCCGCTCGCGCCGAGCTCGGTCTCGAGCTGCTTCTTCGTGGTCGCAGTGCAGCCCGATGAGAAGGTCAGCGCGGCAGTGGCGGCGGCAGCGAGCGCGAGACGGGCTCCAGCAGCAATGCGAAACATGGGCAGCGTCCTCCCCGCGCTGAGCTTGCCTTGTCCCGGGCGCGCGCGACAAGCGATGCGAGCTCGTCAGCCCGCCGCTTGCCGAACCGCGCCCGCGAATGAACTCTCGCCCGATGTCCCTTCCCGCAGCGCGCCCGGTCGGCCTGATCCTGAACCCGATGTCGGGACGCGACGTGCGCCGGCTGGTCGGGCGCGCGCAGACCGAATCGCTCGAGGTGAAGCGCAGCCAGCTCGCGCGCGCCGTCGTCGGCGCAGCCGCCGCGGGCGCGACGCAGTTCCACTTCGTGCGCGATGTGTTTCGCCTCGCCGAGCAGGCGCTCGAGTACCTCCAGCTCGACGACGTGAAGATCTCGCAGCTCGAGATCGGACCGCTCTCGACGACGCCGGCCGACACCGCGCGCGCCGCGCTCGCGATGCGCGAGGCCGGCTGCGGTGCGTTGCTCGTGATGGGCGGCGACGGCACCAGCCGCATCGTCGCCGGCGCGTGGCCCGACGCAGCGCTCGTCGCGCTCTCGCTCGGCACCAACAACGTGTTCCCGGAGCGCGTCGAGGCGACGCTCGCCGGCGCCGCCGTCGGCCTCGTCGCGAGCGGCCGCATCGCCCTCGCAGAAGTCGCGCAGCGCGCGAAGGCCGTGCGCGCGCGCTTCGCGGACGGCGCCGAGACGCACGCGCTGATCGACGCCGTGCTCCTCGCCGACGATCACCCCGGCAGCCTGCTCCCGTTCGACGCGGCGAAGATTCGGCGCGCGGTGCTCTCGCGCGCGGAGCCCGACGCGGTGGGCATGTCGCCGCTCGGAGGGTTGTTACTGCCGACGCGCAGAGAGGACGACGCCGGCGTCGACGTCGCGTGCTGTGCGCCGGGGCAGGGCGGCCGCGCGCTGCTCGTCCCGATCTCGCCCGGGCTCTATCGCACCGCGTTCGTCACGAGCGCGCGCCGCGTCGCGCTCGGCGAGGCGCTCGTGATCGAGGGGCCGGGCATCCTCGAATTCGACGGCGACCGCGAGCGCGTGCTCGCGGCGGGCGAGCGAGCCGAGCTCCGCGTGCTGCGCGACGGGCCGTGGCAGATCGACGTCCACCGTGCGCTCGCGCTCGGCGCCGAGCGCGGGCTGTTCCTCGATCGCCCGCACTGGCACGACGAAGGCGACACGGGGGAAGGTCCGGGGTGTTGTTGAGCTCCGTGTGGGCTCGTCAGGCCGCCAGCTTGCTCGTGTCGATCCCGTAGAGCTTCGCGGTGCTCTCGCCGAGGATCGCGGTCTTCTGCTCGCTTGTTAGGCACTTCGTGTGCTCGGCGAGCATCTCTTGGCTCCACGGCCAGGTCGAATCGCTGTGCGGGAAGTCGTTCGCCCAGAGCAGGTGCCGCCAGTTCATGTCGTTCGCGACTTTGAAAGCCACCCAGTCGTCCTGGAACGTCGTGTAGATGTTCTCGGCGAAGTACTCGCTCGGCAGCTTCGAGAGCTGCTGGCCCGCGGGCAGCCAGTAGCGGTGGCGCTTGTAGGCGTGGTCCATCCGGTAGCAGTAGTGCGGCACCCAGCCGGCGTCGGCTTCGGCGCACACCACCTTCAAGTCGGGGTGGCGCTCGAACACGCCCCCTAACACCAGCGTGCCCATGATGTCCTGGCAGCCGCGCATGATGCTGAGGAAGCCGTTCATCTTCGGGCCGCGCGTCTCGTGGCGGAATGCGTAGTTGCGGTCGGTGAGGATGTGGAACGAGAGCGGCAGGCCGAGCTCGATCGACGTCTCCCAGAACGCGTCGTAGACGCGCGAGTCGTAGTCCTCGACGCCCGGGTTTCCGGTCATCATCACGCCCTTCAGCCCCAATGCCTTGATCTCGCGCAGCTCGCGGATGCCGTCCTCGGGCGTCTTCATCGCGAGCTGGCCGAGTCCGATCAGGCGCTCCGGATGCTTCGCGCAGTAGGAGGCGATCCAGCGGTTGTAGGCCGCGAAGCACGCGGTCTTGTAGTCGAAGTCGCTGTGATTGCAGAGCACCATGCCGACGGTCGGGTAGATCACCTCGGCGTGGACGCCGTCGCGATCCTGCTCGGCGAGCCGCGCGTCCGGATCCCAGCCGCCGGGATGCATGTCGTAGAACTTGACGCCCGTCGTGCGAATCTTCTCCGGCGGCGTGCCCGCAGCGGCGACCAGGCCCATCGCGATCGGCGCCGGCATGCCGTCGACGAAGAACGCGTCGCCGAGCTTCTCGTTGTCGAAGCGCATCTTCGGCGCGCGGTCCTTCCACTTCGCCTCGATGTAGTCGACGTAAGTGTTAGGCGGCTCGGTGATGTGCGAATCGGCGGAGATCACGACGTTGGCCATGGCGCGGCTCCTCGCGTGCGATCCGAACACTCTACTCCCGCTTCCTGCGTCCCGCGCATTGTGCCAACGTCGCCGCTTCGCCCAGCGAGCGCGCGGCGGGTGAGCGGAGGTCGTCATGAAGTTCGGAATCATGTTCGCCAACGTCGGTCCGTTCGGTCTGCCCGATCGCCTCGTGCACTTCGCGCAGAAGGCGGAGCAGGTCGGCGTCGAGTCGCTCTGGACGGTCGAGCACGTCGTCGTGCCCAAGGGTTACGGGTCGAAGTACCCGTACTCGGATACGGGCAAGATGCCCGGCCCGGAGAATTCGCCGATCCCCGATCCGTTGATCTGGATGAGCTTCGCGGCCGCGGTGACGAAGAAGATCAAAGTCGCGACCGGCGTCCTGATCCTCCCCCAGCGCCATCCTTTCTATGTCGCGAAGGAGCTCGCGACGCTCGACGTGCTCTCGGGTGGGCGCGCGATCCTCGGCGTCGGCATCGGCTGGCTCGAGGAGGAGTTCCGCGGGCTCGCGATTCCGTTCAAGGATCGAGCGGCCCGGACGGAGGAATCGATCCAGGCGCTGCGCAGCCTGTGGAGCGAGCAGCCGAGCGCGTTCGAAGGCAAGCACTTTCGTTGGAATGCGGTCGAGTCGAACCCGAAACCGGTCCAGAAGCCCGGCGTGCCGATCGTGGTCGGCGGCCACGTGCCGGGAGCGGCGAAACGCGCCGCTCGTTACGGCGACGGCTTCTTCCCGGCTCGCCCCGATGGGCTGCCCGGGCTGCTCGAAACACTGTCGAAAGAGTGCGCGGAGATCGGGCGCGATCCGCGCACGATCGAGATCACGACCGGCTCGGCGCCGACCCTCGACGAGGTGAAGCGCCTGCGAGATCTCGGCGTCGCGCGCTTCGTCGTCCCGCCGCCGGGCTTCGCGCCCGACGACATCGAGCGCGGCTTCGAGAAGCTCGGCAACGAGCTGATCGCGAAGGCGTAGCGCCGAGAGCGCGCGAGGGCCTAAGCGCTCGCCGGCGACGCGGAACGCGCGCCGTTTCGCGTCGCTTGCAGCGCGAACGGAATCCCGAGCGCGAGCAACAGTGCCGAGACGAGCATCGGCGCGCCCGCCCAGCGCGTGTCGATGCCGACGCCGAGCGCGAACGCGCCGTTGAAGATCGCCGGCGTCAGCACCTCGCACGCCGCGCGGACGCCCGCGAGCGCGCCTTGCAGCCGACCTTGCTCGCTCGGGTCGACGGTCGTCGACAGCATCGACTGCGCCGCGGCGCTCCAGACGCCCCAGAACGCGCCGATCGCGATCGCGAGGAACACGACCCACGGCGCCCACGCGAACCCGTAGAGCACGAACGCGGCGAGGCCCATCGCGATCCCGAAGAACAGCGCGCGCTGCTCGCCGAGCACGCGCACGATCGGCCCGATCGCGAGCGCCTGGACGACGACGCTCGCGGCGCCGACCGCCACGAGCCCCCAGCCGACCATCTCCGCGCCCCACGCGAAGCGCGCCTTCGCGTAGAACACGAACGTGTGCGGCAGCGAGTCGTGGGCGAGGTAGCTGAGGACCGAGAGCGCGATCAGCGCCCAGATCGCCGGGTACCGGCGGATCAGCAGCGCCGATCCGACCGGATTCGCCTTCGCCCACTCGAAGCGCGCGCGCCGCTCGCGCGGCAGCGATTCCGGCAGCACGAACAGCCCATAACAAAAGTTCGCGAGCGTGAGCCCGCCCGCGATCCAGAACGGAAGCCGCGGGTCGACCGCGCCGGCTTGGCCGCCGATCAGCGGGCCGAGAATGAAGCCGACGCCGAACGCGGCGCCGAGCATTCCGAACGCCTCGGCGCGCTTCTCGGGCGCGGTCACGTCGGCGATGTAGGCCGACGGCACGCTG
Organism: Myxococcota bacterium; assembly: GCA_035762585.1. Lineage (GTDB taxonomy): Bacteria > Myxococcota_A > UBA9160 > UBA9160 > UBA6930 > VGRF01. The sequence goes on along the minus strand of DASTOI010000524.1, from coordinate 4,423 downwards.
ATCGAGGCCGCGCAGAAGCCGGCGATCGCACGCCCGGCGAGCATCCACCACAGGTTCGGCGCGAGCGCGATCAGCACGTAATCGAGCGCGAGTCCGAGGCTCGATAGCAAGATCACCGGGCGGCGCCCGAAGCGATCGGACAGCGCGCCGAGGACGGGCGCGAAGAAGAACTGGATCCCCGCGAACACGGTGCCGAAGAGCCCTCCCCACCACGCGGCGTCGGTCAGGCTGCCTGCGTTGAACTCGACGATCAGGCTCGGGAGAACGGGGATGACGACCCCGAGCGCCACCATGTCGAGCATCACCGTGACGAGGATGAATGCGGTGGTGGCGCGGCGCGGCTCGCTCATCGGCTCTCCATCGGCGGGTGGCGGCAAGCTACTCCGCGGCTTGCGGCGTTCTTGGAGAAATCGGCGGCGCCCAACAAGTTCGCGACGCCCCGCGCGGTACGCTGCGCGCCTGAATGCAGCTTTCCCACAGCCGACTGTTCCCGCTGTCCGCGCTCGTCATGACGTTCGCGCTACTGCAGGTCGTCGGCTTCGCGAGCCGCGCGCTCTCGGCCGATCGCGACGAGCCGGCGCTGCGCTTCCTGCGCGACGGCGCGCTGCTGCGCACGCTCACGCTCGCGGAGCTGCGCGCGTGCTGCTCACCGCGCGAGGTTGCGATCGACGATCCCTATTACGGCGGCCCGAAGCGGTTCCACGCGTTCCCACTCGCGGCGGTGCTCGCGCGCGGCTTCGGCGACACCGGCAACGAGCGCTTCGCCGCGGCGGAGCTGCTGCTGCGCGCGCGCGACGGCTACACGCGCACCGCGAGCGGCGCGCAGCTGCTGAGCCCGGGCGGGTTTCTCGCGTTCGCCGACGCCGAGCACCCGCGCGGCGCGTTCTTCCCGATCGATCGCCGCCAGGTCGATCCCGCGCCGTTCTATTTGGTATGGGAGGGCGCGGAGCGCGCCGACACGAATCTCTGGCCGTGGCCGTATCAGCTCGTCGAGCTCGAGATCGTCGACTTCGCGGCGAAGTTCCCGCACGTCCCGCCGCCCGGCGCTGCGCCCGACAGCCCCGCGCAGCGCGGCTTCGCGCTGTTCCGCCGCTACTGCATCGCGTGTCACGCGATCAACGGCGAGGGCGGAAAGATCGGCCCCGAGCTGAACGTGCCGCGCAGCATCGTCGAGTACCGCGAGCCCGCGCAGCTGAAGGAATTCATTCGCGACGCGCGCAGCTTTCGCTACACGAGCATGCCCTCGCAGCCGCAGCTGACGGACGCGGACCTCGACGCGCTCGTCGCCTACTTCACGCACATGCGCGCCCACAAGCACGACCCGGGCTCCCGCCCGGGTCATTAGGGTGCCGCCAGCCGCCCGAGAAAGGAAGCTCACGATGATCGACCTCTACACCGCTCCCACGCCGAACGGCTGGAAGGCCTCCATCACGCTGGAGGAGCTCGGCACGCCGTATCGCGTTCAGCCGATCGATCTCGGCAAGAACGTGCAAAAGGAGCCTTGGTTCCTCGAGATCAATCCGAACGGGCGCATTCCAGCGATCGTCGACCGCGCGAACGGCGACTTCGCGGTGTTCGAGAGCGGCGCGATCATGCTCTATCTGTGCGACCGCGACGGCAGCGGGAAGCTCTTGCCGCGCGACGCGAAGGGCCGCTCACGCGTGGAGCAGTGGCTGATGTTCCAGATGGGCGGCGTCGGCCCGATGCAGGGCCAGGCGAACGTCTTCTTCCGATATTTCCCTGAGAAGCTGCCTGCGGCGATCTCGCGCTACCAGAACGAGACGCGCCGGCTCTACACGGTGCTCGACGGCCAGCTCGCGAAGACGCCGTACCTGGCGGGGGAATACTCGCTCGCCGACATCGCGAACTTCTCGTGGGTGCGCATCCACGAGTGGGCGGGCGTCTCGGTGGATGGGCTCGATCACCTGAAGAGATGGATGGGCGAAGTCGCGGCGCGGCCCGCGGTCCAGCGCGGGCTCGCAGTGCCGCAGCGCCTCGAGATGCCGAGCGGGGCCGACGCCGCGCAAAGGGTCGCGGAGACAGGGCGCGCCATTCTGCAGCGCTGACGAGCAAGCGGCGCGCAGCGCCGCGCGCAGCGAGGCGAAGCCGAGCGAAGTCGAACAGTGGCCTCCGCGCCGGCGACGGCTGTGTGTGCGGTGTTCGAGCCTCCGGGGGTCACGCTACCGCGCGCGGGTCATCTCGAGCAGCTGATCCTCCCAGCCGAAGTCGCACGCGAGCGTCTCGTGCAGGCGCTGCTGGCGGAACCACGCGTAGGTGTGCTCCACCGCGGCCGGGAACGTGAACTCGGGGCGCCAGCCGACCTCGTCGCGCAGCCGGTCGATCCCGAAGATCACGCTCTGGTTCCAGTGATGGATGTGCGGCGCGATGCGCTGCACCAGCATCGTCAGCTGGAAGCGCTGATTCACGAGCTGATTCGCCTGGTCCTTGCTGCGGATGTCGATCTTGACGTCGGCGCGCCCGCTTCTCAACGCGACGCGGCCCGCGTAGAGATCGTCCATCAGCGCCGGCGGCACGGAGACCTTGTCGGGCTTCACGCCCGTCACCGCCGCGAAGGTGTCGACGTAGCCGTGCGCGGAGAACGCATCCGCGCCGGTCAGGTTGTATCGCCGGCCGAACGTGACGGACTTGCCGCCGAGCATGCGCAGCGCGCGCGCCTGGTCCTCCACGTGGCCGATCTGCGCGAGCGTCGAGCCGTCGCCCGGGATCAGGATCGGGCGGCCATGCAGCATGCGAACGAACATGCGCTGCTCGCGATCGGGCAGGATGTTATTGGGGCCGAACACCATCGACAGCGCGACCGTCGTCGCCGGAAAGCCGCGCTCGCGGTGCTCGCGCGCGAGGATGTCCTCGCACTCGATCTTCCAGCGCCCGTACTCGTTCTGCTGCGGCGAGCGGTCGACCGGGAAGTCCTCGTGAATCGGCAGCCGATTCGACGCGGCGTAGATCACGGTCGACGAGATGAAGACGTAGTGGCCGACGCGACCGCGCAGCAGCTCGGCCATGCCCTTCACGTCGTCGGGGCGGTACGCGTTGACGTCGTAGACGACGTCCCACTCGTCGCGCGCGAGCGCGCTCGCGAGCGCGGCGGCGTCGGTGCGATCCGCGGTGCGGCGCTTCACCGCGAGCGGAAGCTCCACCGGCGTCTTGCCGCGGTTCACGATCGTGACGTCGTGGCCATGCCGCGCGAGCTCGCGCACGAGGGCGAGGCCGTTGAATTGCGTTCCGCCCATCACGAGGCACTTCATCGCGCGCTCCTCTCGCGAGCAGCGGAGAGTGCCAGCGCAGCCGCGCGGAAACGAGCCCTCGCGGCGCTAGTCCGCGATCCAGCTCCCGTGGAATCCGTATGGGATCCGGCGCGGGATCTTCACGCGCGCGATCGGCGGCGCGCCGAAGCGGCTCGCGTCGAGCACGACGAGATCGGCGGTCGCGCTGGCGTCGTCGTGCACGTACGTGATCACGTAGCCCTCGTCGTCGCCGCGCGAGCCGGCGGCCGGCACGAACACGGGCTCGCCGGGATGGCGGCCGGCGCCGAAGTCGTGCGTCTCGGTCTTCCCGGTCGCCGCGTCCATCTTCAGCAGGCCGTCGAGATGAGGCGACTTCGGGTCGGTCACCTGCGCGAGCGTGAGATACGAGAAGCGATGCTTCCGGCCGACGCGATCGTCGGCGACGCGCGGGAACTCGGTCGCGCGGTCGTCGAGCGTCTGCTCGCTGACGCGCCCGCTCGCGAGGTCGAACGTGAAGCGGTGCACCGTCTGGCGGCCGCTCGCAGAGAAGGAGCCCGCCTCGCGCCAGAGCGACTCGTAGCGGCTCGCGTCGAGCACGACACGATCGCCTTCCTCCCACGCGTTCACGGAGTGGAACACGAAGCACGGCTCGATCTCGAACCAGCGCGGCGGCGCCGAGGCGTCGCGCGGCATGATGCCGATGCGCGCGCCGTAATCATCGTCCCAGCGATACGGCATCGTGCCGCTCATCGCACGGGAGAGATCGAACACCACCGGCAGGTCGAGGATCAGCACGCGCGATTCGGTGATCGCGAAGTCGTGCATCATCGACGCGCCCTTCGTCTCGATCGGCGCCGTCTGCACGAGCTCGCCGGCCGGCGAGACGCGGTGATAGGTGAAGTAGGGCGGGAACTGCGCGTAGCCGAATGCCAGCAGCTCGCCGGTCTTCGGGCAGCGCTTCGGATGCGCGGTGAACGCGGTCTTCAGCCGGCCGTCGAAATCGTGGCAGCCGGTCGTGTTCAGCTCGCGGTCCAGCGTGTACGGGAACGACGCCTCCTCGAGCGCCCAGATCCGCCCGGCGTGCCCTAACACGTGCGTGTTCGCGGTGGAGAGCGTGCGATCGAACTCGCCGCTCGGCGAGATGCGCTGCGCATCCGGATTCTCGAGCCGGCGGGTGC
>DASTOI010000523.1:0-2036 GCA_035762585.1 Myxococcota bacterium | reverse complement strand
CGGCTTCGGCGGCGCGTATCAGATCAGCCCCGACTTCCCGTTGGCGCTGACCCTCCGATACAACCGCTACTTCAAGGTCGGCGACGAAGACCAGACCGGCCGCGACAACGACATCGACCGAGTGTCGGCCGGCCTGCGCTTCTCGTTCTGACGGCTGCCCGACCGGCTCGCGCCGGGTCGGGCGGCCTCGCTGCGTCGCGGCGCGGGGCGCGACCGCGCCGCGGGGCCCGTGCCGAGCGTCTGCGCGTTCGCGCGCCGGCGCTCGGCACGTGGCCTTCGAGCCTGTCGGAATGCGCCGCGCTCGCGCGTCCTCGGAATGCCGCTCACAACGATGTGACGAGGCCGGGAGGTACGCGCATGAGGTCGACGGCGCCGGGCACTTCCTCGCGCGACGCGGCGTTCCGCGCATCGCAGCGCGAGCGGCCGTCGTTTCGCACGGCGCCCGCGCGTTAGCCTCGCGCCGCCACGATGCAACGCCCGGGAGCGTTCGATGAAGTACGCGATTCTTTGTTATTCCGACGAGTCGCTGGTGACCGGCCTCAGCAAGGCGCAGGACGCGGCGATGATGGAGACGATCGGCGCGACCAGCGCGGAGCTCCAGCAGGAGCGCAAGCTGGGCGCCGCGGTGCGACTGATGCCGACCTCGGCGGCGCTCACGGTGCGTCACGGCGGCGGCGAGCCGGCGGTGCTCGACGGCCCGTTTGCAGAAACGAAAGAGCAGCTACTCGGCCTGTATCTAGTCGAGTGCGAGTCCCTCGACGACGCGATCGACGCGGCGCGGCGCTTGGCGAAGGGCCGCACCCCAGGCTCGCTCGAGATTCGGCCCGTGCGTTCGCTGCGCGACTACGGCCCTCTCGCGTGAGCGAGCTCGCGTGGCTCGAGACGACGCTCTCGGCCGCGCGGCCGCAGGTGATCGGCGCGCTGCTGCGTTACTTCCGCGATCTCGATGTCGCGGAGGATGCGTTTCAGGAAGCCAGCCTGCGCGCGCTCGAGCGCTGGCCGCGCACCGGCGCGCCGCGCGATGCGGTCGGCTGGCTGGTGCTGGTCGCGCGCAACGCCGGCATCGACCGGGCGCGCCGCGCGCAGCGCCTCGCGCCGCTGCCCGCAGAGGACGCACTGGCCGTGGAGGGCGACGTCGAGGGAGAGCTCGTGGAACGGCTCGAGGCCGCGAGCTTCCCCGACGACGTGCTGCGCCTGCTGTTCTTGTGCTGTCACCCGGAGCTGCCGTCCGCGCATCAGATCGCGCTCGCGCTGCGCGTCGTCTCGGGCCTCTCGGTCCGCGAGATCGCGCGCGCCTTCCTCGTCAGCGAGGCCGCGATGGAGCAGCGCATCACGCGCGCGAAGCGCACGATCGCGGAGCATCCGGTTCCGTTCGACGCGCCTGCGCAGGAGTCCCGCGCCGAGCGACTCGGGCAGGTCGCGACGGTGCTCTACCTGCTGTTCAACGAGGGCTACTCCGCGAGCGGCGGAGAGGCGCACGTGCGCAGCGCGCTGTGCGACGAGGCGCTGCGGCTCGCGCGCCTGCTCGCCGCGATGTTTCCGCACGAGGGCGAGGCGCTCGCGCTCGGCGCGCTCTTCGCTTTGCAGCACGCGCGCACGCCGGCGCGGCTCACGCCGAGCGGCGAGATCGCGCTACTCGACGAGCAGGACCGCGCGCTCTGGGACCGCGAGCTGATCGACGAGGGCCTCGCGCTGCTGGCGAAGGCGCGCTGGCTCGCGGGCGAGGCGGCGGGTTTGGGGCCATATGCGCTGCAGGCAGGAATCGCCGCGGCGCACGTGCGCGCGCGCACGAGCGAGCAGACGAACTGGCGCGAGATCGAGCGGCTGTATGCCGAGCTCGAGCGCATCCAGCCCTCGCCGGTGATCACGCTGAACCGCGCGGTCGCGGTCTCGAAGCTGCATGGCGCGCAGCGCGCGCTCGCGCTGATCGAGCCGCTCGAAGCCAAGCTCGAGCGCTACTTCAACTATTACGGAGTCAAGGCCACGCTGCTGCGCGATCTCGGCCGCGCCGCCGAGGCGCGCAGCGCCTACACGCG
>DASTOI010000522.1:0-8222 GCA_035762585.1 Myxococcota bacterium | reverse complement strand
CCCGCCGGCGCACGGGTCGAGCTCGTTGCGCCGCTCTACGTCCCGCCGCCGCCTCCCCCTCCACCGTTGCCCACCACCACTCCGGAGCCGCCGCGCGCGACGCGCAACCGCATTCAGCCGCGCCCGACCTCGACGCCGCCGCCCGAGACTGCACGAACCGAAGAGCTGCCCGTTCCGCCCGCACCTCCGGCGCCGGCCGACGCGCCGATCGGCGCGACGGTGGCCACCGAGACGCACGTCCGCGCCGCGCGTCCGCTCGTGCGCCCCGACCCGATCTACCCCTCGCGCGCGAGGCGACTCGGCCGCGAGGGCTACGTCACCGTGCGCTTCACGATCCTCGCGAGCGGTGCGCTCGCGAACATCGAGATCCTCGACGCCGACCCCCGCGGCTTCTTCGAAGCCGCCGCGACCGCCGCGCTCGCCCGCTGGCGCTACGAGCCCTGCGAGTGGAACGGCGTCAAGGTCGACCAGCCGGGCGTAACAACTCGGCTGCGCTTCGAGCTCAGGTCCTGAGCGCTACGGAACGCGCGCGGCTCGGTCCCCGCATGTCGCCTTCACTTGGACCTGGAGCTCGACCTGCGCTGCATCCAGCGAGATCGCGCCTTCTTCGCACAGCCGCACGATCGAGGGCGCGGCGGCGGCGAGTGCCTGTTCATGGCAGGCAGCCCACGACTCCAGCGGCGCCGATCCGAGCTCGCTGAGCGCCTCGACGTACGCGAGGCGCGCTTCCGCAATCTCCGCGCAGGTTTTCGGCTCGACTCGCTTCCATGCAGCTTGGCGCGCGCCCATTCGTTCGCGCTGGCATTTCCAGCGCTTCGATTCCATCTCGCTCGACAGCCATTTCACCTGATCGACGACGAGGCCATGACCTCGCTTCTCACGTTCCGTGCAGTACTCGCGCGCGAGCCGATCCAACTTGCCCAAGCCGCGCACCAAACACGCCGCGTCCTGCAAGGCCTCGTCTGAGTCGCGGAACAGGTCGCCTATCGCCTCGTGAAACACGACCAGTCTCTGCGCTCGTTCATCCGAGCTCGCGTCTTCGTAGCGTTCACAGAGCGCGACAGCCGGATCCTCTCTCGCTTGCGCATCCGCTCCGCTAGGGAGAAGTAAGGCGACCGAAAGGAGAAGACTCAACCGCATGCGCGCCCTCCCATCCGAGCCTCGGCTCCGGACCGATCCTCGACCACATACCCGATGCCCTTGACCGTGTGAATCAGCCGCGTGCCGAACGGCCGGTCGACCTTGTTACGCAGATTGTTCACGTGCACGTCGATCGCGTTCGAGTACGAGTCGAAGCCTTCGCCCCATACCCGCTCGATGATCATCGCGCGCGAGACGACGCTGCCTTCGTGGCGCATCAGGTATGCGAGCAGATCGAACTCGCGCGGCGTCAGCGCGATCGACTTCCCCGCGCGCTTCACCTGATGGGCCGAGACATCGACCGAGAGATCCGCGACCTGCATGCGGTTCGCGAGCGGCCGCTCACGGCGGCGCACGAGCGCGCGGATGCGCGCGAGCAGCTCGGCGAGCGCGAACGGCTTCGCGAGGTAGTCGTCCGCGCCGAGCTCGAGGCCGCGCACGCGGCTCGCCACCTCGCCGAGCGCGGTCAGGCATAACACCGGCGTGGAGACGCCCGCGGCGCGGATGCGGCGGATCAGCTCGAAGCCGTCGAGGCCGGGCAGCTTCACGTCGAGCACGAGCACGTCGTAGGCGCGCGCGGTCGCGCGCTCGAGGCCGAGCCTGCCGTCGGGCGCCGTCTGCACCGAGAGCCCCGCCTCGCCGAGGAAGCGCGCGATCAGCTCGCGCGCCTCGGCGTCATCTTCGACGTAGAGGACTTTCATGGAATCTCCCGCGCAAACCCGGACGCGTGCGGCGCCGCTGAACGGGCGCGCGCGGCGCCTCGCCGATCAGGGGCAGCACGACGTGGAAGCGGCTGCCGCGGCCCGGCTCGCTGTCGACCTCGAGCGCGCCGTCGTGCGCGCGCGCAATCTCGCGCGCGAGCGGAAGCCCGAGCCCGAAGCCGCCGCGCGCCGCCGGCGCGCTGCCGCGCGCGAAGCGCTCGAACAGCTGCGGGAGCTCCTCGGGGGCGATGCCCGGCCCGGTGTCCGCAACGGTGACGCGCACCCTGCCGGCCTCGATGCGCGCGAGCACTTCGACGCGGTCGCCGGCGCGCGAGTACGCGAGCGCGTTGTCGAGCAGATTCGAGAACAGCCGCTCGAGCCAGCTCGCGTCGCCGCGCACGACCGCGTCCGGCAGCGGCTCCACCAGCACGAGCGCGATCTCGCGCGCCTCCGCGAGCGGCGCGAAGAACTCGAGCTGAGTCCGTAACAGCTTCGCGATCTCGACTGGCTGCGTGTGCCCGGGATCGAGGCCCGATTCGGTCTGCGCGAGCCGGAGCAGCGCGTTGACCGCGGCGGCGAGCGCGTCGGTCTCGGCGCGCAGCTCGAGCAGCGTCTCGCGATAGGACTCGGCATCGCGTGTCTGCGCGAGCGCCGCGTCGAGCTTGCTGCCGATGCGGTGCAGCGGCGTGCGCATCTCGTGCGCCGCGTTCGCGTTGAAGCGCCGCATCTGCTCGACGCCCGCGCGGATGCGACCGAGCATCGCGTTCAGCGTGACCGCGAGCCGATCGAGCTCGTCGCCCGAGCCGGTGGTGGGGATCGTCTCGTGCAGATTCGCGCCGCCGAGGTGATCGGCGATGCGCGTGATCTCGTCGATGCTCGCGAGGCTGCGCCGCGCGAGCGCGAGGCCGGTGACGCCGCACAGGAGCAGCATCAGCGGCAGCGCGCCGAGCATCAGGTTGCGCAGCGCGGCGAGCCCCGAGACCCAATGGCGCGTCGAGACGGCGACCTGCAGGAAGCCCGCGGGCGCCGCGGCGGAAGCGACGAAGTAGCGGCCCGAGCGGCCGATCTCGCCGTTCGTCACCTCGAGCGGCACACGCCCGCGCGCGACTTGTTGGGGAAGAATGGACTCGACGCCGCGCAGCGAGCCGGCCTCGTGGCGCAAGCGGCCGTCGAACGCGAGCAGCCGGATCCCGAGGCCGAGCTCCGCGTCGGATTGCTCGACGCGGCGCGCGATGTGCTGCGCGCACCACTGCTCGAACTCGGCGGCGGTGCCGACCTTCGCTTGCGCAGTCAGCACGTCGAGCAGCTCGCCCGCCTGTGTGCGCGCAAGCAGCTCGGCTGCGCGGTCGGAGCGCTGGCTCGCGACGGCGTGCACCAGCAGCGCGAACACGCCGAGCGTCGCAGCCATCGCGACCGTGTATCGCAGCGCCCAGCGAGCCCCGACCGAGAGATTCCACCGCATCCGCAGGCCCCGAACTGGAGCCAGCCTACCACCACGCCTCGCGCCCGAGCGCCCACGTGTCGCATGGCGCGCTCGCCTTCATATTGGCTTCACGCGCACGCGGCTCGGAGCCCAGCCGGCTCGATGAGCCGCCGGTTTCGCCCTCAGCCCTCCGTCCGCCAGCCTGAGTATTGGGGCAGGCCATCCGCGAGCGGCGCCCACGCAATGCGATCCGACACCCAGATGTGACACGCGGGGCGAAGCGCGGCGGGCTCGTCGAGGCTCGCGAGCGTCACGTCGATCTCGCTCGGCCGCGCGGCGTGCGCGTAGGTGAGCGCCGTGCCGCACGCCGCGCAGAAGCCGCGCTCCACCGGGGGCGACGACCGGCGCAGCGCCAGCGCGCCGCGCACGACGCGGAAGCGCTCGCGCGCGAACGTGCCCCACGCAACCGGGCTCGCGCCGGTTGCGCGGCGACAGCTCGCGCAGTGACAGAAGCAGAGGTTCGCTGCGGCGCCGCGCGCCTCGTAACGCAGCGCGCCGCACGCGCAGCCGCCGGTCAGCGGCGCAAGCGCGTGTTGCGCATCGCCAGCAGTCATTGCGGATTCCCCGCGAGCGCAGTCCAAAGATGCAGCGCGGCGTACGAGCGCCACGGACGCCACGCCTCCGAGCGCGCGAGCACCTCGCGCGCGTCGTCGACGCCGAGCGCGCGGCGCAGCGCGAGATCGCCGTGCGGAAACGCGTCGGGCCATGCGAGCGCGCGCATCAGCACGTAGTCCGCGGTCCAAGGGCCGACGCCCGGCAGCGCGAGCAGCGCATCGCGCGCGGCTTCGGGGTCGGCGCCGGGCGCGAGATCGAGCGCGCCCTCCGCGCACGCGCGCGCGGCCGCGCGCAGGCTCTCGGCGCGCGGCCGCGTGAGGCCGACGCCGGCGATCGCATCGATGCGCGCCGCCGCGATCTGCTCTGCGCTCGGTGAGAGGCGCGTCAGCTCGCCAAGCGGCGTCTCGATCGACTCGCCGAAGCGCTCGGCGAGCCGCGTCGCGAACGTGGTCGCCGCCGCGACCGAGATCTGCTGACCGAGGATCGCGCGCGCGAGCAGCTCGAAGCCGTCGAACGCGCCGGGCACGCGCAGGCCGGGCTGCGCGGCGACGCGCGCTCGCAGCGCGCGGTCGGCGCCGAGCTGCGCGTCGATGCGCGCGGGATCCGCCGCGAGGTCGAACAGCGCGCGCAGCTTTGCGGTCACCTGCAGGAGCACCGGAGTCAGCGGCGCCGACACGTACGCGCGCAGCGCGTTCGCGCGCGGCGACGGCGCGACGCGCACCCAGCCGCGGCGTCCGCCGATCTCGAGCGTCCGCGCATAACAATGCTCGCTCACCGCCTCGACGCCGCGCGTCGCGCGCGCCGCGAGGAAGCGGAGCAGCGGGCGCCACGCGAGCGGCGCGCGGTACGCGAGGTCGATCGCGAGCGCGTCGCGCAGCGGCCCAGCATCCGGATTGGCTGCCGGCTTCGCCGCCGCGCTCTTGCGCATCCCGGTCGGCGCGAGCCGATAGCGCTCGCGAAACGCCGCGTTGAAGCGCCGCAGGCTGCCGAAGCCGCTCGCGAACGCGACGTCGACGACGGGCAGCCGCGTGTCGGTGAGGAGCTGCTTCGCGAGCAGCAGGCGCCGCGTCCTCACCAGCTCCGCGGGCGCCACGCCCAGCTCCGCGACGAGCGCGCGCCGCACGTGCCGCTCCGAGACGCCGAGCCCGCGCGCGAGCGCCGGGATCTCGCTCGCGCCGTCCTCGATGCGCCGCACCGCGCGCTGCGCGAGGCGCGAGAGCGCGTCGACGCGCGCGAGCCCCGGTGCGAGCTCGGGCCGGCAGCGCAGGCACGGCCGAAAGCCCTCGCGCTCGGCGGCCGCGGCGCTCGCGAAGAAGCGGCAGTTCTCGGCGCGCGGCGTCTTCGCGGTGCAGACCGGGCGGCAGTAAATCCGGGTCGTCACGACCCCGACGAACAGCCGCCCATCGAAGCGCGCATCGCGCGCCCGAATCGCCGCATACGCCGCCCGCGCATCAAGCGCGCACGCCGGCGCCGGAATCCGGACCACTTCCCCGTTCGCCGCCGGCGCTCGCTGCTGATCCATGCGCCCGATCCTACGCGAGCCCAGTCCGCGAACTCGCCGCTTTCGGACATGCTCATGCGCGCAGAGCTCAGACAGGGGGATCGCCAACGCGGTCGCAGCGAAGAAACGCAAAGTGAAGCGAGCGCGCCTCAATGGCGCGCGAGCTTCACGTCCCCATCCCCTTGACCATCGTGCGCCCGCGTTGCGGAGCGATGTCGCGCCGGGCCGACTGCCATCGGCCGCTAATCGCGGCCGCTGGCCCCGGTCCGGCGGAGGCGCTGGTGATCCTGACCGCCGACCGGTGGGCATACCTAACAGGCAACGAGACGCTCGCTCCGCCGCACGCTCAAAGCGCCGCAGCCGGAGCCACCGCCGGCCGCTCCTCGCGGCCGACGGTCCCCAGTCGGCCCAGCCTCGATGCCGATGAGCCCCGTAACACCGGCCTCCGCCGCTCGATGCTCAACTCCCCAACTCGCGCATCGACTTCTCGTCCCACACGTGCACGCGGTAGCCGTCGGGATCGAGCAGCTCGGCGCCGTAGCCCCAGAACAGCTTCTGCGGCGCCTTCGCGAACTGGACGCCGCGCGCGGTCAGCTCGGCGTGCTTCTGCGCGACGTCGTCGACTTGAAGGAACAGATCGCACGCCGCGTTGAGGGCGCGCTCCGGGTCGCGCGCGAGGAAGATCGTGAAGTCCGCGTCGTCCTTCACCGCGATCATGTTGCGGTCGGGCGGCTCCATCTCGATCGCGAAGCCGAAGTTGCCCACGTAGAACGCCGCGCTGCGCTTCGGATCGCTGACGAAGAGTCCGAGGTGGTCGAGCTTCACCATCGTCAGCCGCTCCTATTCCGTTCACAGCACGCGGTGCATCACGACCGCGCTCGCCGGGCACAGCTCCGAGAACTCGCGCGTCGCGCGGATCGATGCCGGCGCGCGCTCGCGTTCGATCGCCGAGAAGCCTTGGCGCGCGAAGAAGCGCGGCGCCGTGGTCGTGAGGAGATAGGCGTCGCACACGCCGCGACGGCGCGCCTCGCCGAGCAACGTCTCGCAGAGCGCGGCGCCGAGCCCGCGCGAGCGCAGCGTGCCCGCGATCGCGACGGAGCGGACGAGCGCTTCCGCGCCGTAATGCTCGAAGCCCGCGCTCGCGACGAGCACGCCCGCGCGCTCGCCGACGAGGAACGCGCCGAAGTGCGGTGCGACGTCCTCCCACGGCAGCGCCGCTTCGCGAAGCAACGCTTGTACCGCGGCGAGATCCTTCAGCTGCGCGGGCCGAATCTCCATCGGCGCCTCCTCGACGCGCAGCTTACGCCTGCGCGCGCTCGACGGCCGCGCCGGCCTATGCTGCGCGCCTCGCGAGAGGAGACGCACAATGCCCGTCTACATCGTGGCCGAGCTGACGATCGACGATCGCGCCGAGTACGCGCGCTACGAGGCCGGCTTCATGGAGATCTTCCAGCGCTACCGCGGCGAGCTGCTCGCGGTCGACGAGGCGCCGCGAGTGATCGAAGGCGAGTGGAAGCACACGCGCACGGTGTTGTTGCGGTTCCCCGATCAAGCGGAAGCCGAGCGTTGGTACCGCTCGCCGGAGTATCAGGCGATCGCGCAGCATCGCTGGCGAGCGTCGCGCGCGAACGTCGCGCTACTCAAAGGGATCGCGTGATCTCCCTCTGAGCGCCCGCCAGGAGAAATCGCTTGCCCGTCGAGATGAACGGCATCGCGCACATCCAGCTCAGCGTGAACGACGTCGAGCGCTGTCTCCCGTTCTGGGAGCGGTTCCTGAACTTCCTGTCGATGAAGACGCTGATCAAGAGCGCGGACACGATCTACTGCATCGGCAGCCGCACCGGGATCCTCGTGCGCGCCGCCGCGCCGGAGCACCGCGCGACGAAGTTCGATCAGACGCGCGCGGGCCTGCATCACTTCTGCTTCCGCGCGCGCAGCAACGAAGACGTCGTCGCGGTGCGCGAGTTCCTGCGCGGCGAGCCCGATGTGAAGCTGCTGCGCGAGCCCGAGATCGGGCCGTGGGCGCCGGGTTATTACTCGATCCTGTTCGAGGACCCGGACGGGATTCGCGTCGAGGTCAACCACGTGCCGGGCCGCGGACACTTCGGCCCGGAGGGCCAGCTCGGCGGCGGTAAGGGGCCGATGGGGAGGCTCGAGGGGACCTGACCGGACGACGTCAGAACAGCGGCCCGGCCTCGTCGTCCTCGGCGCGGCGCGGCGGGATCGGCGGCAGCGCGGGCTCGCGGGCGAGCTGTCCAGCCAGCTGCCAGACGCCGAGCGCGACCGAAGCGGCGGCTGGCAGCAGGAACGCTAGCGGCGTGGTCTCGCCCGGCGCGTTGAAGCCGGGGATCGGGAATCGGTCGGGATCACTGAGCGCGGCGAAGCCGACGGCCTGCATCGCGGAGGAGAGCGCGATCGCCGGCAGAATCGAGCCCGCCGCGAGGCGCACGAAGCCGAGCAGCGCGGCGAGCGCGAACGTCTGCGTGAGCGCGCTCGCGGCGCCCGCGGCGCTGACGCCGTCTCCGCTCGCGATCATCGGTGTGAACAGCAACGTCTGGAACAGCGCGACCGCGAGCACGCCGCGCCGCCGCCCGAGCGACGAGACGCAGCCCTGTAACAACACGCCGCGGAAGAAGAACTCCTCGAGCGTCGGCTCGAGGAAGACTCGCAGCAGCGCGATCTCCGGCGCCGGTGCGAGCGCCTCGCCGAGGCCCTCCGGCGACTTCGCGCCGAGCGCCAGCCGAATCCAGTTGTCGAGCTCCGAAGTGAGCAGCACTGCCGGGACGAGCAGCAGCGCCGGCAGCGCCGCGCGCAGCGGGAACGGCATCAGGCCGAGGCGAAC
>DASTOI010000521.1:0-8441 GCA_035762585.1 Myxococcota bacterium | reverse complement strand
GCTCGGCGCCGAAGCCAGGCCACACCGGCGCGAACACGTGGCAGCGCTCGGCGAGCGCGTCCAAGAGCGGCTCCTGTGGAAACAGCCCGCCCGCGCCGTGCAAGAACAGGAGCGGCGCGCCGCGGCCGGCCTCGCGCACTTTGCACTTGATCCCTCGTCGCGTCTCGATGCTGCGCTCGGCCATCGCTCAGGCTCTCCGCGTCGCATGCGCGCGCGCATCGCGCTCCGCGCCGGGGAACGTGTCCTCGGGGCGCACGCGCCCGTCGTACGGCTTGCACCACCAGCGGTTGTCGTTCTTCCAGTCGGGCCAGACGTCCTTCAGGTGCGGCATCACCTTCTCCGCGAACAGGCGCGTCGAGTTGCGCGTCTTCCAGTCGGGCATGTTGCCGGACTGGAAGAGGCAGAAGACGTGGCCGACGTGGAGGCGCTTGATCATGTCCTCGCAGCGCTCGCGCACGGTCGCGGGGCTGCCGGCGATCACGAAGCCCTTCTCGATCAGGTCCTTCCACGTGAGCGTCGCGTAGACCTTCTGCACCTCGGCCCGTAATTGGTCGAGCTTTCCGCCTTGGATCGTCTTGATCGTGCGATAGCCGGGCGGATCGCTGAAGCCCGGATACACGTGCAGGCAGCGGTTGAAGAAGTAGAGGATGTGCTCCGCGTAGAGCCGCTCCGCTTCCTCGTCGCTGTCGGCCACCGCCATCACCTGCGCGAACGCGCCGCGGTAGGGCGACTCGTCCTTGCCGAGCTTCCCGACCTGCTCGAAGAAGCCCTCGAGCATTTGCTGGCCGGCGATGTAGCCGCCGAAAGAGAGGTACGAGTAGTTGTAATCCATGCGCGCGCACCACTCCCAGGTCTCGATCGAGCCGCCGCCCGGGATGTAGATCGGCGGGTGCGGCTCCTGGATCGGGCGCGGCCACAGGTTCACGTACCGCAGCTGCGTGTACTTGCCGTCGAACGCGAACGGCTCGCGCTCGCGCCACGCGCGCATGATCAGGTCGTGCGCCTCGTAATACTTTTCGCGCGTGATCGCCGGGATCTGGCCGTAACAAAAGTTCGTGTCCATCGGCGTGCCGACCGGAAAGCCCGCGAGCAGCCGGCCGCCGCTGATCACGTCGAGCATTGCGAACTCTTCCGCGACGCGGATCGGCGGGTTGTAGAGCGCGATCGAGTTGCCGATCACCGCGATCGCCGCGCGCGAGGTCCGGCGCGCGAGCGCCGCCGCGATGATGTTCGGCGAAGGCATCAAGCCGTAGCCGTTCTGGTGATGCTCGTTCACGCCGATGCCGTCGAAGCCGAGCGAGTCCGCGTACTCGAGCTGGTCCATGTACTCGTGATAGACGCGGTTGCCCTCGCGCGGGTCGTACATCGCGTTCGGGAGATCGACCCATACCGAGCGGTGCTTCTGTCGGAAGCCGTCGGGGAGATGGGGCCACGGCATCAGGTTGAACCAGGTGAACTTCATGGCGACGCCTCGTTGGAGTGGAGCGAAGCGTATTCCAGCGCGCAGCCCGCTGCCTCGCGCGGGAGCCGCACCGCGAAATGCGCGAGCGCGCACAATTCTCTTGCTGCGCTTCGCCTCGCCGCCGGTTTAGTGTCTCCGCATGCGCACGAAATGCCTGCTGCCGGCGCTCGCGATCGCGCTCGCGTCGGCCGCCGCGTTCGCCGAGGTTGCGCCGGAGGAGACCGGGCACAGCGCGAAGCTCTCCGAGAGCTGGAGCCCGCACGCGTTCTGGGCGAGCGATCTCTTGCTGCGGCGCTCCGCGCTCTTCGATGCGGATTCGGGGCAGATGCTCGGCGCGCTCGACGCGGGGCAGGATCTCTCGCCGGTGCGGCCGCTGCGCAGCGCCGCGCGACGCGAGCTCTACGTCGCGTCGACCTATTACGCGCGGCGCAGCCACGGCGAGCGTACGGACGCGCTCGTGATCTACGACGCGACCACGCTCGCGCCGATCGCCGAGGTCGCGCTGCCGGCGAAGAAAGCCTCGAACGCGCACGGCATCGCGATCGTCGCGCTGCTCGACGACGGCCGCTTCGCGCTCGTCTTCAACCAGACGCCGGCCAACTCGGTGAGCGTCGTCGACTTGGCGGAGCGCCGCCTCGCGAGCGAGATCGAGACCGGCGGCTGCGCGCTCGTCTATCCCGCCGGTCCGCGCCGCTTCGGGATGCTGTGCGTCGACGGCACGGCGCTCGCGATCACGCTCGACGAGCGCGGCGCCGAAACTTCGCGCAGCGCGAGCGCGAAGTTCTTCGATGCGGCGCGCGATCCCGTCACGGAGAAGGGCGTGCGGCTCGGCGACGGGCGCTGGCTGTTCGCGTCCTTCGAGGGGATGGCGCACGAGGTCGACTTCGCGGCGAACGGCGGCCCCGCTGCGAAGCCTGCCTGGTCGCTCTTCAGCGACACGGAGCGCGACGACGGTTGGCGCATCGGCGGACACCTTCATCTCGCGTTTCACGCCGCATCGGGCCTGCTCTACTCGCTCGTTCATCAGGGAGAAGCCGACTCGCACAAGCAGGCCGGAACGGAGCTCTGGGTGTACGACGTCGCGAAGCGCACGAAGCAGCGTGCAATCGAGATTCCGAACGTGAGCGCCGCGGCGCTGCGCAGCCTGCTCGATCTGCCCGAGGGCGGCGCCGTCGACTGGATCCTCCAGCGCGTGGTGCCGAATGCAGGCGCCGATTGCGTGCTCGTCACGCCCGACGACGAGCCGCGCATCGTGCTCTCGAACCAGGAGGCGCCCGTGATCGCGGTGCTCGACGCGCAGAGCGGCGAGCTGTTACGGGAGATCGAAGAGCCCGGCATCGCGATCGGCCTCTTGGCGGCGCCGTGAGCGCGCTCGATCCCGCGTTCGGCTGGACGGCGAGCGCGGCGCTCGCGCTGGTCTTTGCGCAGGCCGCGTGGCACAAGCTGCGCGATCTCGGCGCGTTCGCGGCCGCGGTCGCCGCGTACGAGCTGCTGCCTGCGCCGCTCGCGCCGCTGCTCGCGACGCAGCTCGCCGCTGCGGAGCTCGTGCTCGTCGGCGCCTTGCTGCTGCCGCCCGCGCGCGCGGGCGCCTCGCTCGCGGCGTTCGCGTTGCTGTGCATCTACAGCGCCGCAATCGCGACGAACCTGGCTCGCGGCCGGCGCGACATCGACTGCGGCTGCACCGGCCCCGCGCTGCGACAGCCGCTCTCTGGCTGGCTGCTCGCGCGCAACGCGGCGCTCGGCGCGCTCGCGCTGCTCGGCGCAGCGCCGGCCTCGCAGCGCGCGCTCGGCCTCGCCGACGCGCTGCCGATCGCCGGCGGCGCGCTCGCTCTCTTCGCGCTCGTGCTCGCGGCGAATCAGCTCGCCGCCAATGCGCCGGCTTCGCGGACGCTTCACGCGCGGCGACGCGCGGCAGAGGCGCGCCGATGAGCGACGCGCTGCTCGTCTCGAACGCGTTGTTATGGATCGCCGTGATCGCGCTCGCATTGCTCGTGCTCGCGCTCGCGCGGCAGGTCGGCGTGCTGCACGAGCGCGTCGCGCCGGTCGGCGCGCTCGCGCTCGGACGCGGCCCGCGCGTCGGCGAGGCGGCGCCGGGCATCGAGGCGCCGACGCTCGCGGGCGCGCGCATCGCGCTCGGCGGCGTCGCCGCGGACGGCCGCGGCACGCTGCTGTTCTTCCTCTCGCCGACGTGCCCGGTGTGCAAGGCGCTCCTCCCCGCGCTGCACTCCGTGATCGCGCGCGAGGATCCCGCGCTGCGGCTCGTCTACGCGAGCGACGGCCCCGAGCCCGAGCACCGCGCGTTCGCAGAGGCGCATGGCCTCGATCTCGCTGCGTACGCGCTCTCGACCGAGCTCGGGCTCGCCCACCACGTCGGCAAGCTCCCGTACGCGGTGCTGATCGACGCCGCCGGCGTGATTCGCGCGCAAGGCCTCGTGAACACGCGCGAGCATCTCGAGAGCCTGTTCGAGGCGCGCGAGCGCGGCGTCGGGTCGATCCAGGAATTCGTCGCGCGCGAGCGCGGCGGCTCGGACACCCTCACTCATTAGGATGGGAGCTTCGGCGATGCGGCTCGATCGTTGGCTGGAACGGCGCGCGCGCGGCCTCGCGCGCACGACCTCGCGCCGGAGCTTCCTCGGCCGGCTCGGCGCGCTGCTCGCGGGCGGCGCGGCGCTCCCGCTGCTGCCCGTCGCGCGCGCGAGCGCTCAGGCCGGCGAGCGCGTCGCGAAGCCGGGCGAGCCGCCGATCGACACGCCGGCCGGCGATCCCGCGAGCTGCGAGTACTGGCGCCACTGCGCGATCGACGGCTTCCTGTGCAGCTGCTGCGGCGGCAGCCAGACCGCTTGTCCGCCGGGCTCGCAGATGTCGCCGGTCACGTGGATCGGCACCTGCAAGAACCCGCACGACGGCCTCGACTACATCATCTCGTACAACGACTGCTGCGGAAGAGACTTCTGTGGCCGCTGCGGCTGCCGCCGCGACGAGGGCGACCGCCCGATCTATTTCCCGCAGCGCAGCAACGACATCAACTGGTGCAGCGGCGCCGAGAGCACGGTCTATCACTGCTCGACCGCGATCGTGCTCGGGCGCGCGATCGAAGAGTGAGCGCGCGCGCGGCGGCGTGGACCGCGGCGAGCGCACTCGCGGCGAGCGCGCTCGTCGCCGCCGCAGCGCACGCCGAGCCGCCGCCCGCGCAGGACTACGTGCTCGAGTGCCGCGGCTGCCACGGCGCGCACGGAGAAGGCACGCCCGGCAAGGTGCCGTCGCTCGCACCGTCCGCGCGCTTCCTCGCGACGCCGCGCGGCCGCGCGTACTTGGTGCGCGTCCCCGGCGTCGCCGGCTCGCAGCTCTCCGACGCGCGCATCGCGGCGCTGCTCAACTGGATGCTGCGCGAGCTCGCGAGCAATCCGCCGGCGCTCACGGATTTTGCGTCGTTCACGGCCGGCGAGGTGGCGCGCGCCCGCGCCGACAAGCTGCTCGACCCGGGCGCGGAGCGCGCCGCGATCCTCGACGGCCGCTGAGTCAGCGATCCGTCGCACCCGCCGGCATCGGACGCACGCAGCGGCGGCAGGTGGAGCGGCGCCACATCGAGGATGGCGCTCCTGTGAACAGGATTGTTCGAAGTCCTGACGCCCCGGGACACTGTCCTCAACCCGGTACCTGGACCCGTGGTCGCCGCTCCGACGGAGATCGTGCCCCGCCGAAGCGCCGCTGGCAACGAAAAAAAAACGAGCGCTGCTGGGATAGCGTGGCCCGCTGATCGCGAGGAGCACCATGCTCGACCTCACCCCCGACCAGCTGCTCACGACGACGCGCACCGTGCGCAAGCGGCTCGATCTCTCGCGGCGCGTGCCGCGCGCGCTCGTCGAGGAGTGTCTCGACGTCGCGCTGCAGGCGCCGAACGGCGGCAACATGAACGCGTGGCGCTGGATCGCGGTCGACGACCGCGCGACGATCGGCGAGCTCGCGCGGCTCTACAACCAAGGCCTCGACGACTACATCGCCACGTTCGGCGAGCGCGGTTACCCGGGCGCCGGCGTGCCGGGCGCCGACAAGATCAGCGCGTCGACGCAGTACCTGAGAGATCACTTCCACGAAGTGCCCGTGGTGGTGATTCCGCTCGCAGCCGGGCGCACGGATTTTCCCGGCGCGAACGTCTTCCATCAGGCGAGCGTGTGGGGATCGGTCGTGCAGTCGGTGTGGAGCTTCATGCTCGCGCTGCGCGCGCGCGGCCTCGGCAGCGCATGGACGACCGGCCACCTCTGGCGCGAGCAGGAAGCCGCCGAGCTGCTCGGCATTCCGCAGCGCCACTACATGCAGGCGGGCCTGTTCCCGGTCGCGTACACGCTCGGTACGCAGTTCAAGCCTGCGTGGCGCAAGCCCGCCGCCGAGGTGCTGCGCTGGAATCGCTTCGATGGAGCGGCGCCGTGAATAACAAGCAGGTCGTGCAGACGTTCTTCGCCAGCCTGTGGAGCGATCCCGAGCTCGCGCGCTCGCTCGCGACGGACGACGTCACCTGGATCACGACGCGCTCGATGCCGATCCCGGGCAACGAGAAGACGATCTTTCACGTCGGCTGGGACGCGGTGCTGAACGTCGCGAACAGCGGCAAGAAGCTCGACGTCGGCTACCGGCCGGAAACCGTCACTCACCCCCACCAGCTCTTCCTCGAGGCCGAGGACGATCACGTCGTCTACCAGTTCACGATGCGCTGCCAGACGAAGCGCGGCCGCGACTACGAGAACGACTACTTGTTCCTCGTGAAGCTCGAGCGCGGGAAGATCAAGCGCTTCCAAGAATATTGGGATTCGAAGCAGGCGTTCGAGCTGCTGTTCGGGAAGTGAGTCGGCGCCGTCTGGGTCAACGCCCCGCCTGTGATTGATCGAGCCGTGGAGCACGCTGCACCTCGCAGCTGCTCATGGATCACAACGGATCCAGGCGAACCGCCAGCGTGCTTTCGTTGTCGGGACCGATGAAGCGGACCCAGCGATCCGCGAGCCCGTACTTCTTGCGCATGAGATCGTGCACGCGATCGTGGGGACCTGGCACCGCGTGCGCGCGGAACTGCCGGACTTCTCCGCCCCGCTCGATCTCGACGACGCGGCTCGTCGCGAAGCTCCTCACCCATGCTTCGCCGCCGCTGTGTAGCCACGACGAGCCGGCGTCATCGACGATCCAGAGCCTCGTCTCGTCCAGCTCGCCGTCGGGGCCGATCATGCGAAGCGTGACGACCTCGCGCCCGACCTCGATCAGCGCGACATGCACGGCGACCGCTACCACCGCGAGGCTCGCGACCACCGCAGCGGCAATGAGAGCTCGCTTCATGCGCGGCTCAGCGCGGATCGAGCCGCACGAAGTAGCGTGGCGGAAAGCCCGTGAGAATTCGGAAGACGATCGTGTGCGGGTGCTCGCTCTCGACGCGCTCGTGCTCCGCTTCGCTCGCCGCCACCGCGCGGTAGCTCCCCTTCGTGCCGTCGATCGTCGCCTCGACCTCCGGGTTCGCGAGCGCGCGCCGATACCACGCGCGCGGCCAGTGATTCGCCGCGACATAGATCTGGCCGCCGCTGTCGAGGCGCGAGACGACGCGGTCGTGCGCCGAGCCATCCTCGTCGAACGTCGTGAGCACCAGCGTCGATCCGCCCGCGGGCTGGAGCGTGCCGATCAACGATTCGAACAAGACGACGATGCCGACATAGATCAGCGCCACGATCGCGATGATCTTCAGAGCCTTCATTCGCTTACTCCCGGTGATTGTTGGGCCGCGCGGAGCGTGTTGGGTCTCGTCCGAGCGCGCAGCGCAGCATGCCATGGCTGCGTGGCGATCGGGTGTCGAACTGAGCCTGCGCGCTCGATTCGCGGGGCGCGTGGTTCAAGGGCGATCGCCTCGTCGCCGAAAGAGCTTGGATCGGAGGGTCCGCCATGACACTTGCCCGCGGATTGCTCGCTACGCGACTCACCGCATCGCTGTCGCTCGGCGTTGCGCTGACCTTCGCCGCGAGCTGCTCTTCACGACCGCCCGCCGAGTACGTGCCTCCGCGCCTCGATCTCGCGCGCTACGAGGCGCTCGGCATCGCGGAGTTCAGTGCGGATCGCAAGAGCGAGCTCGGCGGCCTCGCGACCGAAGAGTTCGTTTCGTCGCTGCACGCGGCGCAGCCGGGCACGCCCGTGCTCGAGCTCGGCCCGCTCAGCGGGCGTGGCAAGGTCGCGCCGGAAGCGATCCGCGAGCTTGCGGCCCGTGAGCACCTGAGCGCGATCTTCATCGGAGAAGTGAGCGAGGGCGAGAGCAAGCCGCGCGTGGCGTTCGATCCGAGCTACGGGACCGCCTCCGCGTCGGCCGAGCGCAAGGCGAAGATCACGGTGCGGCTCCTCGATGGAACGAGCGGCGCCACCGTGTGGAGCGCGACGTCCGAGCGCACGATCCCGGTGGTCGCGCTCGACGGCTCGCTGCGCGGCCTCTCGAGCGTTCGCACGACTCCGGCCGACGAAGCCCGCGCGATCCTCGTGCGCGACCTCGTGAACGACGTGACGTTCGACCTCCGCCCGCAATGGGTGCAGCGCTGATCTGCCGGCGGCGCTTCCTCAGCGTTTCCTAACAGCGAAGAGAAAGCGCGCGTAGCCGATCTCCGCGGCGTTCTTCGTGAGCTCGACGTTCGCCCACGCGATCACGTCTGCGAACGGGCGATCGCGCAGCGGCCAACGCGCGCGCTGCGAGGAGCGCAGCTCCTCGTCGGAGAGCCGCTCGATCGCGGCGCGCCAATCGCGATGCAGGCGCGCGATGGACGTGCGCACGGCATCCGCGTCGCCCGGCCAGAGAACCTGCTCGCGCGTCAGCGTCGCGTCGCCGAACGAGTGATCGATCGCCATCGACCACCAGAATCCGATGTGCCACGTGAGCCACGCGATGCTCGGCGGGCCGATGTCGTAGCCCTCGCGCTCGGGCCAGTCAGCGCGCCACATCCCGTCGGCCGCTCGGTGCACGTGG
>DASTOI010000520.1:0-4874 GCA_035762585.1 Myxococcota bacterium | reverse complement strand
AGTCGACTCGGCTCGGCGCTCGGGTCGAGCCGTTCGCGAGCGCGGGGCGCGTGATGCATCCTGGCTGAGCTGCGCAGGAGCCGCGATGTCCGACGCGAACGACGAGATCCGAGCGCGCCGCCGGGCGTGGGAAGAAGGCGCGCTGGCGCGCGAGCTCGCCGAGAAGGGCGAGCGCAAGGCCTTCACGACGCAGGCGATGCACTGGCCCGTCGACCGGCTCGCGACGCCGGCCGACCTCGCGGACATCGGCTTCGACTACCTGAGAGATCTCGGCTTCCCCGGCGAGTATCCGTACACGCGCGGCACCGAGGCGAACGGCTACCGCAGCCAGCTCTGGACGATGGCGCAGGTGACCGGCTTCGGGACCGGCGCCGATTGGGCGAAGCGCGGCCGCTACATGCTCGAGCGCGGCTTATCAGGGCTGATCATCGAGTACGACCTGCCGACCACGAACGGCTACGACAGCGATCACCCGCTCGCGGCGGGTGAGGTCGGCCGCGCCGGCACCGCGATCGACACGCTCGCCGACATGGAGGCCGCGCTCGATCTGCCGTTCGAGAAGCTGAAGCACCTGACGAGCGTCTGTAACGGCCCGCAGCCGGTGAACCTCGCGATGATCCTCGCCGCGCTCGAGCGCCGCGCCGTCGACCCGCGCGCGTTCACGCTGCAGATGCCGAACATGATCCTGATCGAGTACACGTGCGTCGGCCGCTACATCTTCCCGCCCGAGCACGGCCTGCGCCTCTCGACCGACGTGATCGAGTACACGATCCGCAATCACCCGAACTGGATCCCGATCTCGGTGGTGTCCGCGCAGCTCTATGCCGCGCGCGCGAACCCGGTGCAGGAGCTCGCGTTCGGCTTCTCGATCGCGCTGGAGTACCTGAACGCGGTGCTGAAGCGCGGCTTCACGGTCGACGAGGTCGCGCCGTATTTCAGCTTCATCACCGGCGTCGACATGGACTTCCTCGAGGCGGTCGGGAAGCTGCGCGCGTACCGCAAGATCTGGGCGCGGCTGATGAAGGAGCGCTACGGCGCGAGCCGGCCCGAGTCATTCCGCCTGAAGCTGATGAGCTCACCGGGCACGATGTCGATGACGCTGCAGCAGCCGCTCAACAACATCGCGCGGCTCGCGATCCAGATGCTCGCGTGCGCGCTCGGCGGCGGCGCGCAGACGATGACGAGCCCTCTCTACGACGAGGCGCACGCGCTGCCGAGCGAAGAGGCGATCGCGGTCGGCGCCGCGATCCAGCAGATCGTTGCGCATGAGACGGGCGTCGCGGACACGATCGACCCGCTCGGCGGCTCGTACGCGGTCGAGCGGATGACGCGCCGGATCGAGGACGCGGTGATGGCCGAGATCGCGAAGATCGACGCGATGGGCGGCGCGCTCGCGGCGATCCAACGCGGCTACTTCCAGAAGGAGCTCGCGCGCGAGCAGGTCGAGCGCAACCGCGCGCTCGAGACGGGCGAGCGCAAGCTGATCGGTCAGAACTTCGCCGTGCGCGAAGAAGCGAAGCGCGCGTTCGAGATCTTCCGGCTCGACGAAGAGACCGAGCGTCGCCAGATCGAGCGCCTCGCCGCCGTGAAGGCGAAGCGCGACGCCGGCAAGGTCGCCGAAACGCTCGACCGCGTGCGCGACGCCGCGCAGAGCGGCGACAACCTCGTCCCGCCAATCCTCGAAGCCGTCAAGGTCTACGCGACGCAAGGCGAGATCTGCGACGTCTTACGAGACGTCTTTGGCACTTACACGCCCGACACCCTGACGAGCGGCGTGTGATCTCCAGCGAGCATCTCTTCGTAGGCGAGCGCCCCGCGTTCAACGCGCTGCACGAACGAGCACTCAGCCTGACGCACCCCCGCGAGCGCGCGAGCGTGCTCGATGCGAGCCGCCTCGATGCAGCAAGACGAGCCCCGCAAGCGAAGCGCGCAGCGAAGGCGCCGTCTTCGGCGCCGGAGCGA
Source organism: Myxococcota bacterium (assembly GCA_035762585.1). Classification (GTDB taxonomy): domain Bacteria; phylum Myxococcota_A; class UBA9160; order UBA9160; family UBA6930; genus VGRF01. Next base: position 2,912 of record DASTOI010000520.1, on the reverse strand, counting down.
AGTCAATGAGGCCAACCGAGCTTCGCCGCAGCGAGTCCGCCTAGGAGCCCGAGCACCTCGATGCCCCGCCCACACCGCCCCATCCGAGTGCTCCTGGCGAAGCTCGGCCTCGACTCGCACACGATCGGCGTCACGGTCATCGCGAAGGCGCTGCGCGACGCGGGCATGGAGGTGATCTACACCGGGCTCAAGCAGACGCCGGAGATGGTCGTGAACGCCGCGATCCAGGAGGACGCCGACGTGGTCGGGCTCTCGAGCCTCTCCGCCGCGCACATGCAGCACCTGCCGCGCGTAGCGCAGTTGTTACGGGAGCAGGGCGCCGGCGACAAGCTGCTGATCGCCGGCGGCGTGATCCCGCCGGAGGACATGCCGGCGCTCGAGGCCGCCGGCGTCGCGAAGCTGTTCACGATGGGCGCGAGAACCCAAGAGATCGTCGCCTACATCCGTGCCTGGGACGCTGGGAGGTAGAAGGCGGATGCGCGAACACCACACGCCGAGACGCAACGAGGCGCGGAGGCCACTGTTCGACTCCGCTCGCCTCCGGCTCGCCGCGCGCTTCGCTTGCCCGTGAAGACGCTCGCGCTGATCGTGCGCAAGCCGGAGATCTCGCGCGACGCGTTTCGCGCGCACTACGAGGAGGTGCACGCGCCGCTCGCGCTGCCGCTGCTCAGCGGCCTCGTGCGCTACGTGCGCCACTACGTGCAGCAGGATCTCCACGGCGCATCGGGCTTCGACGTGATGACGGCGTTCACGTATCGCGACGAAGCCGCGCTGCGCCGCGTGATCACGCGTCTCGCGTCGCCGACGGGCGACGCGTTGCTGCGCGACGAGCTCTCCTTCATGCACAAGCCGCAGAATCGCTTCTTCGCCGCGCGCGAGGTCGCGGAGCAGGGCGCTCGCGGGAGCGCGCCGCCGCCGCTCGCGTGCACGGTGCTCGCGAAACGCGCGCCCGCGCAGCGCGAGGCCGCCGCCTTCGCCCGCGAGTTCGCGCGGCGCGCGCTCCCCGATCTCCGCGACGCGGTGCGCGGCCTGCGCTGGTCGCTCCATCACGAGGCGCTCGCGCTCTTCGGCGAGGTCCCGTTCGACGTCGTCACGCAGCTCCACGCCGACGCCGCCGGCGCGCTCGAGGATTGGGCACGCGCGCGCGAGCGCGAGGGCGCTCGCGTCGTGATCGTCTCGGTGAACGAACGCGAGACCCGGATTCCCCCGGGTGGCGTCGACTGAACGAGCCTCGAAGGCACGCGGTTTGCTGTTGCATTGGGTCGAGGAGGTACCCATGCGCACTTTCAGCCTGTGCCTGGTGCTCGGCGCCGTGTTCGCGATCACAGGGTCGAGTGTGCGTGCCGAGCAATTGCAGCCCGGCGAGTCGTCGCCAGAGGCGACCGAGGTCGAGATCTACGGCCGCCCGCTGATGACCCAAGAGGAAGTCGACGCATACAACGCACAGCTTCAGTCGAATCTCACCGCCGAGGAGCGAGAAGTCTTCCTTCACCAGCACCGCGAGCGGATGGCGCAGCGCGCGCGTGAGCGCGGCATCACGCTGCCGGGGATGACGACCGAGCCCGAGGAGCCGATCTACGGCCAAGAGCTGATGAGCCCGCAGGAGATCGACGCGTACCGAAAGCGGCTGCGTGAGCTGGACGAGGACGAGCGCGCAGCGTTCTTGCGCAAGCACCGGAGCGAGATGACGGCGCGCGCGCGCGAGCGCAGCGCACAGCCCCCGCCGGTCGGGTCGGGGCCGAGCGACGGCCACCGCCCGCCCCGGGTCAGCGAACACCACTGAGCCCGCGGGGCGCGGCAGGGCCCCTGCGCGCTACGGCGCGGGGCCGCTTCATGTCGCGGCTCGCTCGCTCGCCGCAGCGGGCGCGCCCACGCGGAGCGGAACGCGCTTGGCTCTCTCCACGAACTCGAGCTCCCGCAGCATCGTGTCGGCCGTCGCATCCCACGAGCGGCTCGCGAGCACGCCGCGCATTCGCGCGAGCCGCAGCACGCGCTCGTCGGCCGGCGCGTGCAGCGCGCGCTCGCACGCCGCGACGAACTCCTCGGCGCTCGCGACATAGATGATGTCGCCGTACGCCTCGACCACGTCGCGAATCGGCGTCGAGATGATCGGCTTCTCGGCCGCCATGTACTCGAGCGTTTTCGTCGGGCTGATGAAGCGCGTCGCGTCGTTCAGCGCGAACGGCAGCAGACACGCATCCCATCCCTCGAGGTAGGACGGCAGATCGTCGTAGCGGCGCTCGCCGAGGTAGTGGAGGTTCGGATGCCGCGGCAGCGAGCGTTCGTCGATCTTCGCGACCGGCCCGATCAGGACGATCTGCCAGTCGGGGCGGGCGGCCGCGAGCGCAGCGAGAAGGTCGCGATCGAGCCGCTCGTCGAGCACGCCGCAGTAGCCGAGCCGCGGCCGCGCGATGGCCGCCTGATCGACCGGCGTTCCGCGCGCGCCACTGCGGAAGTGCGCGGCGTCGACGCTGCTCGGCACGCAGCGCACACGTTCGTGCAGCGCGCGCTTGGCGCGGTAGAGGCTGGGGCCGCCGGTGAACACCAAGTCGGCCGCGGCGAGCAGCTCGCGCTCGAGCTCCCGCAGTCCTTCCGGCGCTCCCGCGAACGATGACAGCTCGTCCATGCAGTCGTAGATCACCGTGTCGGGCTCGAGCCGCTTCGCGAGCGGCCAGGCCATCGGCGTATACAGCCACGCGGTGTGCGGGCCGATCCCGCGCCAAGCGAGCAGGCGCCGCAGCATCGGGCGGAGGCGCGGAATCTGCTCGGCGTCGAAGCCAGGCGCGTCGATCGGCGTGATCGGGCGCGCGACGAGCAGGTTGCGCGCCGGTCGCGCCAGCTCCCAGCCATCGCGTTCTCCGCGCACGGGCTCTTCGAGGAAGACGACGAGCCGGCGGCGCGCGAGCCGCGAC
>DASTOI010000519.1:0-8708 GCA_035762585.1 Myxococcota bacterium | reverse complement strand
GCCGGAGCGCGCGCGTGAGCCGCAACGCGACGCGCGGCTTCTCGTACGAGGAGGATCTGCTGTTCGAGCGCAGCCGGCCGGGCCGCTGCGGCGTCGACTTGCCCCGGAACGACGTACCGGAGCTCGACGCGCGCGCGCTGCTCGGCGAGCTCGCACGCAGCGAGCTGCCCGGCCTGCCCGAGCTCTCCGAGATCGACGTCGTGCGGCACTTCACGCGCCTCTCGACGTGGAACGCCGCGGTCGACCTCGGCCTCTATCCGCTCGGCAGCTGCACGATGAAGTACAACCCGAAGCTCAACGAGAGAGTCGCGCGGCTCGCCGGCTTCGCGGCGGCGCATCCGCTCTCGCCGGCGGAGGAGACGCAGGGGCTGCTCGCGCTCTTCTGGCAGCTCGAGCGCTACCTCGCCGAGATCTCGGGGATGGAGCGCGTGACGCTGCAGCCTGCGGCCGGCGCGCAGGGCGAGCTCGCCGGCATCATGATGATTCGTGCGTACCACGCGCGGCGCGGCGAGCGGCGCACGAAAGTGCTGGTGCCCGACTCGGCGCACGGCACGAACCCCGCGAGCGCGGCGCTGAACGGTTATCAGGTCGTCTCGGTGCCGAGCGGCGACGACGGCATCCTCCATCCCGACGCGGTGGCGGCCGCGATGAGCGATGACGTCGCGGGCCTGATGATCACGAACCCGAACACGCTCGGGATCTTCGAGACGCATCTCGCCGAGATCTGCGAGATCGTGCATGCGAAGGGCGGGCTCGTGTACGGCGACGGCGCGAATCTGAACGCGCTGGTCGGCGTCGCGCGGCCCGGCGACCTCGGCATCGACGTGCTGCATTTCAACCTGCACAAGACGTTCTCGACGCCGCATGGCGGCGGCGGCCCCGGCGCGGGGCCGGTCGGCGTGAAGGCCGCGCTCGCGCCGCATCTGCCGGCGCCGGTCGTCGAGCGCGCGAGCGACGGCAGTCACTACTGGAATCACGATCTGCCGCACTCGATCGGCCGGCTGCACGGGAATCACGGCAACGTCGGCATGCTCGTGCGCGCGTACGCGTACATCCGCGCGCTCGGCCCGGACGGCCTGAAGCGCGCGACCGAGCTCGCGGTGCTGAACGCGAACTATCTGCTCGCGCGGCTGCGCGGCGCCTACCACGTGCCGTACACGAAGCCGGTGCTGCACGAGTGCGTCATCACCGATCGCACGCTCGCCGAGACCGGCGTCACGACCCTCGACGTCGCGAAGCGGCTGATCGATCACGGCTACCACCCGCCGACCGTCTACTTCCCGCTGATCGTCAGCGGCGCGCTGATGATCGAGCCGACCGAGAGCGAGTCGAAGGAAGGCCTCGATCGCTTCGCGGAGGCGCTGCTCGAGATCGCCGACGAGGCGCACAAGGACCCCGAGGTCGTGCGCGGCGCGCCGCATCACACGCGCCGGCGGCGTCTCGACGAGACGCGCGCCGCGCGCAAGCCCGTGCTGCGATGGCAACCGGGAAACTAGGCGCGGCGCGGCGCCGGCCGGTTGCCGGCGCGCTGGCGGTGTCGCTCGCGCTCGCCTGCGCGACCGGCGGCGGCGGCATGGGCAACCCGCTGAAGCCGAACATCACGGCCGACGCGGAGCGGCGCATGGGCGACGGCGCCGACACCGAGCTGCGCGCGGTGCTGCCGCTGATCGACGATCCGGTGGTTCTCGGCTTCCTGAACGACCTCGGCCAGAGCCTGGTCCGCCATCTCGAGCCGCAGCCGTTCGTCTACCGCTTCCGGATCGTGCAGGAGCCGACTCTGAATGCCTTCGCGCTGCCGGGCGGGTACATCTACTTCAACACCGGCACGATCCTCGCGGCGAAGGATCTCGACGAGCTCGCCGGCGTGATGGCGCACGAGATCGCGCATGCGAAGCGCAGTCACGTCGCGCGCATGGCGGAGAAGTCGGCGATCCCCTCGCTGCTCGCGGCGCTGCTCGGGATCGGCGCTGCGGTCGCGACCGGCGATCCGGCCGCGGCGATCGTCGCGCAGGGCGTGAGCCAGAGCATGCAGCTCGCCTACACGCGTGAGATCGAGACCGAGGCCGACTCGGTCGGCACCGTGTTCATGGTGCGCGCCGGCTACGACCCGCGCGGGATGGCGAGCTTCTTCGATCGCTTGCTGGCGCAGCGCGAGTCGCGCCCGGGCTTCCAAATCCCGCCCTATCTCTATTCCCACCCACGGACCGAGCAGCGCCTCGACAGCGCGATCGCGCGCGCGCGCGCGACGACGATCACCGGCAAGGCCGACCCCGCGCTCGCGGCGAGCTTCCCCGACGTGCAGGCGCGGCTCGCGATGCTGATGATGGAGAAGCGGACGACGATGCCGTCGTTCCGGCCCGCGCCGGACACGAAGATCACGAGCCCTGCGCTCGCGCGCGCCGAGCAGCTCGCACAGGCGGGCGATCGTGCCGCCGCCGCCGCGCTGCTCGCCGAGGCGGGACGCGAGGAGCCGAACGATCCGCGCGTCGCGTTCCGCGAGGCGGAGCTGCTCGCAGAGCTGGATCGCACTGCGGACGCGATCGCCGCCTACCGGCGCGCGCTGCGCCTCGATCCCGAGGTCGCGCTCAGTTATTACCGGATCGGGCAGCTCTACCAGAAGCAAGGCGACCGCGTGAACGCGGTCTTCTATCTCGAGCAGGCCGAGCGGCGCTTCGAAACCGGCGGCCTGCTCGAGAAGCAAACGCGCGAGCGCATCAACCGCCTCACCTTCCCGCTGTTCTCGCGCTCGGGCACATCGGACGGAAGCGAGCCGGCCGGCGGCGGCGCGGCGACGCCGGTCGGCGCTGCGCGAGACGAGTTCCGCGTTGCGAGCGAGCGCGTCGCGTGGTTCGGCGAGCTCGCGCCGGAGTGGACGGAGCGCGCGGACAAGCTGGCGCTGCGCTGGCTCGACCCGAGCGGCGCGGAGGTGCAGCGCGACGACAAGCTGAAGCGGCGCGGCCGGCGCACCGTCATCGCGGAGCTCGCGCCGAGCGGCGGCCTCGCGAAGCCTGGCATCTGGCAGATCGAGGTGCTGCTCGAAGGCGAGCGCGCCGACCGCACGACGTTCCGCGTCGTGCCCTGAGCGCTGTTCGCTCAGGCGCGAGTCCCGGCGCGTTGCCGGCTCGGGCAATGCCTCAGACGTCGAGCGTCACGCGAACGCTGAGGCCGGCTGGGCTCTTCTCGATGCGCAGGCCGTACGCGGTTGCCGCCTTCACGTCGTGCGTGAGCACGTGCCTCGCCGGATCGATGCGCTCGCCGCACAGCTCTCCGGTGAGCCGCGCCGAGCCGTCGTCCTGCACGCGTAGCGCACCGGCCCGCAGCAGCAGCCGGCGCGCGTCGCGCAGGAACACCAGCTCGGACAGGAAGCGCAGCAACAACAAGTCGCAGTCGGGCTCTGCGAGCGCGATCGCGAAGCGTTCGCGCGGCTCGACCCGCGCAGGATCCTCGACGCATGCCGCGAGCACCGCCTCGCCCGCGGAGGTGAATAGCTCCTCGAGCGAGGCGCCGCGTGCGACGAAGGTGAGATCGCCCCCGGCTCCTTCGACGAACTCGTAGGCCGCCTCCGTCACCCCTTCACGTTCCCGACCGGTACGAGGTGCGCGACTCGCTTCGAGAGCCCCGCCTGCTCCGTCGCCTCGGCCACCGCGTCCACGCTCTTGTACGCGAGCCCCGCCTCCTCGGCGAGGCCGGAGAGCGACGCCGCGCGCACCAGAATTCCGCGCTTTTCGAGCTGTCGGATCAGCTCGTGCCCGCGCACGAGCTTGCGGGCCTTGTGGCGGCTCATCGTGCGGCCGCTTCCATGCGCGGTGCTGAAGAAGCTCTTCGCGCCGCTCGCGACGCCGGCGAGTACGTACGACCCCGTCTCGAGGCTGCCACCGATCACGACCGGCTGGCCGGTCGCCTGATAAGTCGCGGGCAGCTCCGGGTGGCCGGGCGGAAACGCGCGAGTCGCGCCCTTGCGGTGCACGAGCAGCTCGCGCTCGCGGCCGTCCACCCGATGGCGCTCGCACTTCGCGGTGTTGTGCGCGACGTCATAGACCGTGCGGATGCCGAGGGCGTCGGCGGTCTTCCCGAACACGTCGGAGAACACCTCGCGCACGCGGTGCAGAATCAGCTGCCGATTCGCGAAGGACATGTTGGCCGCGCAGCACATCGCCGCGTAGTAGTCGCGCCCCTCCTGTGAATCGATGGGGGCGCAGGCCAGCTCACGATCGCGGATCTCGAAGCCGAACTTGGCGGGCATCGCGCGCAGGAACTGCTGGACGTAGTCGGTGGCGATCTGATGCCCGAAGCCGCGGCTGCCGCAGTGAAACATCACGACCACCTGCTCCTCACGGTCGAGTCCGAACGCGCGAGCGAGCGAGGCGTCGAACACGCCCTCCGGCCGTAACACCTGGATCTCCAGATAGTGGTTGCCCGAGCCGAGCGTGCCGAGCTGCCCGCGGCCGCGCTCGAGCGCGCGCTCGCTGACGGACGCCGGGTCCGCGCCCGCGAAGCAGCCGCGTGCCTCCGTGTGCAGCAAGTCCTCCGCGGTGCCGAAGCCCCGCTTCACGAGCCAGGGCGCTCCCTCGCGCATGACGGCGCAAAACTCGTCGTTGTCGCAGCGCAGGAATCCGTCGCGGCCCGGGCCCGCGGGCACGCGCTCGGCGAGCGCGTCGACGAGCTCGCGCAGCCGCGGCTTCACCTCGGGCCAGCGCAGATCGGTCCGCACGAGCCGCATGCCGCAGTTGATGTCGAAGCCGATGCCGCCCGGCGAGATCACGCCCGTTCGCAGGTCGAAGGCGGCCACTCCCCCGATCGGGAAGCCGTAGCCCCAGTGCGCGTCCGGCATGCAGAGGCTGGCCCCGACGATGCCCGGCAATGCGGCGACGTTCGCCGCCTGCTCCCAGACTTGGTCATCGAGCTCTGCGACGAGCTTCTCGCTCGCGAACAAGCGCACCGGCACGCGCATCCCCGGCCGAAAGCCGGGCGCCAGCTCGAAGGTGTTGGGGTCGCGCTGCTCGAGCGCCGCCGGTCTCGTCACCCTTCTCGCTCCCCGCCTCGGAATGGAACCGCCGCGCTCCCTGCGCGTCGATTCAGCTGCCCGCCCTCTTTGACGCATGGGCATTCCCTGTGCCAGCTCGCGGCACAGGAGCGTGCGCACCGTCGCACGACGCGTGGCGTCGCGCGGCTCCCGTGCGGGCGAGGCGGAGCGCAAAGCCACAGCTCTAGGGAGACGCGCAGCGTCTGCCTCAGCTCGGCTTCGGCTCCGGCTCCGCGATGCGCTCGCGCGCGAGCTCGGCCCAGCTTCCGCGCGGCACGAGCTGGAGGTAGTGGCGCCACTGCTCGCGGCCGAGCCGGCGCAGGTTCATGCGGTCGTAGAGCAGCGCGAGGTTCAGGCGCGCGTCGGCGAAGCTCGGATCGCTGCGCACCGCGGCCTTGTAGTGGTGCAGCGCGGTCTCGCGGCGGCCCTCGTCGTCGAGCAGGTTCGCGAGGTTGAAGTTCGCCTCGAGGTGGTCGTCCTCGCAGCCGAGTGCGCGCTCGTAGCAGCTGCGCGCGTCGGCGCGCTCGCCGCGGTGGAAGTGAACCGTGCCGAGGTTGCACCAAGCGTCGGCGAAATCGGGAGCGAGCTCGACGGCGCGGCGGTAGGCGACCAACGCCTCCGCGGCCTTTCCAGGCTGCGCGTCGAGCATGCAGCCGCGCTCGAACCACTCGAACGCGCTGCACGGCGGCGGGAGGCTGTCTTCTTGCGCGAGCGGCGCGATCTCCGCGACGGCTGAAGCGAGGCGCTCGGCCTCGAAGTCGAGCACGAGCTGGCCGTCGGCCTCGACCAGCGCGTCACCATGGCGAACGACGACGCGCCGCGCGCTCCCGCCCCACACGCGCAGCGCGCCGAGCGGCTCGCGCAGCTCCGGGAGGCGCGCCTGCAGCTGCGCGACCGTGCCGCGAATCTTTCGCACCGAGACGCCCTGAGAGATCAGCAGGGCCAGCGCGCGCAGCCGCACGAGGTCGTCGAACGCGAACGTCTCGGCGTCCGCGGCGTGCGCGGACACGAAGCCGGTGCGGCTCCACGCACGGAGCCGCGCCGGCGATACGCGCAGAATCCGCGCGGTGTCGCTCAGCGAGTACACCCTCACCCCCGCGCGCATTCTCGGCGAGGCCGGCGCGAGGAGTCAAGCGCGCTGCGCGCTCGCGTTCGAAAGAAATCGAACGCGAGCGACGGCCGAAGCCGCGTGCGCAGCGAGTCAGACGCCGCCGGTCGCGGTCAGCGCACGCAGGTCGGCGCCTGCATGCGACCTTGCGCGCCGGTGAGCATGTTGCGCGTGCGCGCGCACCACTCGCCCGTCGCGGTCCGGTACTCGAGCAGCGTGACCCAGCCCCTGAACACGTCGTCGTTCGGGTAGTCCCACTGCCAGTTCGTGAACAGCGCGAAGCCCCCGGTCGTGAGCCTGCGGATCGCGACCCGATCGCTGGGCGTGTAGTGCCCGCCGATCACGCCGACGATCTGCGACCCGCGCGCGGTCATCAGCTGGCGAACCGCGGAGCTGAAGCTCCACGCACTCGGCTCGATCGCCTCGTGCTGAACGATCACCGCGCGCGCGGTCTGGTTGCGCAATGCGCTGGTCATCCAGTTGATCTCGGTCTGCGCCGCCTGAAACGGCAGCACTGCCAGGATGAAGCCAGGTGCGAGCGTCTGGATCCACGAGCGGCCGCTCGGCGAGCGCGCGAGCGCGGTCGGCGGATGGGAGGTCAAGAACGAGTTGTAGTAGCCGTAGTTCACCGTGGTCTGCGACGTGTAGATGTCGTGGTTGCCGGACGGCGTCGCGTAGCGGAGGCGACACGCGCGCAGCACGTCGTACGCAGCGCGTGCGGCCGTCCACTGCGCCGTCGCGACCGCGCCGTCGACGATGTCGCCGGTGCCGATCACCGCGGCCGGCTGCAGCGCGCAGATCGCCGTGTTCGTCGCGAGCCACTGCGCGCGTTCCGTGACGACGCGCGACCACGTCTGCGTATCTCCCTCGATCACGAACTGATAGACCGGCGGCTGCGCGCCGCTCCCCAGCAGACCGAGCGCTGCCGCACAGACGAGGAGCACCCGCCCACACGGCAGCGCGCTCCGAAGCCAGCCCGCGGACGTCTCGCTGCGGCGCCGCCGCAGCCACCTTCCCGCCTCCAGCCGCGCTGCAACGAATTCGAGATACACGTCTCGCCATGAACGGAATCGCATCGCCTCCCCCCTCGTACGCCGATTCGCCCTAATGAGTCCCCACTCGAAGGCGATCGGCGGCGCGCACGTTGCCGAGCCTCGCGCGGCCGCACCGTGACGCCGGTCTCTTGACTGCGAGAAGTCGTCGGCGCGCCGCACGACGCCATGCGCATGGGCCCGCGCTGCGCATCACACTCAGGCGGCGTAAGAAGCCAGCGCTGAACGAACGCGTTCGCGGCGAGGCGAATCGCGGTCAGAATCGGCGCTCACGCCATGCAAGATTCAGTGGAGACTGGGGAGCGCGCGCGCCGTTACGTGCTCGCGAGCGGCGCGCTGCTGTTCGTGCTGCTTACGGCACAGCTGCTCGCGCTCGATCCGCTGCTCGAGGCGATCGGCCGGCCGATCCTCGGCTGGCTCGCGCTCGCGCTCGCATTGGCGGTGCACACTCGCGCGCTGCACGACCGGTACCGGAACACCGACGAGATCCAGGAGACGCTCGCGGCGCTCGCGCTCAGCGCGGCGGTGTTCGCCCGCTATTACGGTGGCGTGGGGTCGACCGCTCGCGAGTCGGCACCCGCGTGAGCGCCGGAGGATGCGGCCGGTCGCCATGCTGCGGCGGCTCGAGAGCGAGCCTCCGCTCGCTGCTCACCGCGACGGTCGGCGGCGCCCTGCATGGCTCCATCAGAACGGGAACCGGCGAGCTGCGCTCCTCCGCGTCTCCCCGCGGCGCACAGCGGTAGCGGAGCAAGCACCTTCCCAACGTGTATTCGACCCCGAAGCTCACGCGCCGCGAGAACGTCAGCTCGAGCGCGCCGTCCGTGGGAGCCAGCTCGTCTCCTTGGCAGAACAGCGGCGAGGTGGTCTGCGCCGGCTGCCGCGCGCTGAGCGCCGGGAAGTCTGGCAGCGCGCCGTCCTCGGCGACGAGGACGGCCCCCTGCATGACGACGCGCACATCCGTTCCCGCCGCTTCCTTCGCCGTGAACGCTGCGTAGTGGATTGCGCTCGCGCCGGGCTGCCAGCGGCAAAGGAAGCTCCCCTCTGCGTGAGCAAGGGTGGCGAGAAGTGGGATCAAGGCCGCGAGCCAAGGACGGATGGAGCACCTCGGTGTCGGCAACGGGCAGAGTCGGGATGCGCCACCCTACCCCGACCGGGGCCGGCTCGGCACTCGGCGCGTGGTCGCCGCACGGGGAGCGTCGAGACATCGCCGCCCGCGCTCGGGGGGAGTCGCGATGAGCCCCGCCCGCACGAGCGTCTCGAGCTGCTCGCGGACCCGCGAGATCGTGCGGCGAGCCTCGCGTTCGAGCGCATCGGCACTCGCGGCGACGCGCGCGACGCCCTCGCTGCACGCCGCTCGCCCGACCGCGACGGCGACGCGCACCGCGGTCTCCTCATCGCTGGCGAAGGGCAGCACGCGGTCCTCGCGCAGGCCCTGCTTCCGAGCGAGCTGCGTGAGGGCGTCCGCAGCGGCGAGCGTCATCCCCCCGCTGATCGTGCGGGCGCGCACGTCGAGCGCGCCGCGGAA
>DASTOI010000518.1:0-3553 GCA_035762585.1 Myxococcota bacterium | reverse complement strand
GCTCAGTCTGGGGATCGACTTCCCGAAGCTCGGCGAACGCCTCGACCTCACCTACGAGTTCTCGGAGTGGCAGAACGGCTGGTACACGAACGGCGTCTACGGCGACGGCCTCGTGAATCGCGGCCGCGTGATCGGTCATTGGGGCGCCGACCAGCGTGTGCGCGGCGACGATGTCGGCGCGCAGAGCCACTCGCTCCGGCTCGGCATCGCACCGGCGCTCGGCGGCTCGCTCGAGCTCCGCTACCGCACGCTCGCGAACGAGTCCTACGGCGCGCGTGATTACTCGCGGCTGCATGCCGCCTCGCTGCGTTACTCGCGCGTGTGGCGCGCGCTGCGCGTCGGCGCCGAGATTCACGGTGGCCGCGATACGCGTGGCGAGGGCTTCGCGCGCCTCGAGGCGTTCGTCCAGCACGCGCCGCCGGAAAGCGCCGAGAGCGCGCGGAGCGCCGAGCCGCGTGCGAGCGAGAAGCAGCAGCGACCGGCCGGCGCCGAGGTCTTCGTCGATGCCGGCGCGAGCGCCGGGCGCGCGTGGATCGATCTCGACCCGACCGTCCCGAAGACGAGCACGAGCTTCGAGGCCTCGCCGCACTTCGCGATCGGCGTGCGCCGTGCGGTCTCGCAGCGCCAGGATCTCGGCATGCGGCTCGAGCTCGATGTCGTAGACGGCGACGTGCTATTGGGCGCGCGCGCGCTCGACTACCGCCTCCGGCTCGGATCGCACTTCGCGCTCTCCGCGTTCCTCGGCGCGGCGCGTTACGACCTCGCGACGCCGGCCTACGGGCTCTACGGCGGCCTCGGCACGCAGTGGCGCAACGTACGCCCGGGCTGGGACCTCGGCCTCGACGCGAAGTACGCGCTCGAAGTCGCGCGCGACCACCTGGTCGCGTCCGATCCGCCCGGCGCCACGCGCCCGGATTCGTTCCACGATCTGCTCGTGCTCTCGGCCTACTTGAGCCGCAGCTTTTGACGCCGCGCGGGGTCCCCTACTCGCCGAGATACTGCGCGATCGCCTCCGCGGCGCGCCGCGGCGCGCGGCCGTCGTACGCGCCGAGCGCCTCGAGCACGCACACTTCCTGCGTCCCGCGGTAGCGCGGGAACGCCTCCTCGGCGCGGCGCAGCGCCGGCATCAAGTCGTGAATGCGGTCGACGACTTCGCCCATCCGCCAGTGGCGATAATTAGGGCTGCCGCGCCACGCGGCGCCGCGATCGTTGAGGAACACGCACGGGCGCGGCCGCATCGCGAACTCGTAGGCCTGGCTGCTCGCGTCGCCGACGTAGAGGTCGGCCGCGCTCGTGTACGTCATGTCGATGCTCCGCTCGGAGCCGAGATCGATCAGGATCTTCTCGGGTACCGCACGCTTCTCCCACGCGCTGCGCTCGGCTCGCGATGCGTCCGCGAACAGCTTCACGTGCGGAGCGACGACGAGGTTGAAGCGGTCCTGCGCGGCGAACTGGCGGATGACTTCGCGCGCGCATCCCTTCCACGACGAGACGCGCCCGTCGAAGTGCGCGTTGTAGAGGACGACCGGGCGCGCGTTGCGGAACAACGGAAGCGGCGCGCGTCCCATGCGCCGGATCAGGTCGCGCTTCACGTAGCCCGAGATCGCGTAGCTGCCGGGCCGGATCAGCCGCTCGGCGAGCATGCGGCGCGCGTCCTTCACGCCGGCGGTGATCACGTAGTCGAACTCGGCGATGCGGCGGTCGAAGCCGGCGGCGCGGTCGCCGGCGCCGTGCGGGATGTGGATCAGGCGCGGCGCCGCACGCGCGAGCGCTTTGATGCGCGCCGACGTGCGCTCGGCCGCGACGATCGCTGCGAAGCTCTCGAACCGGCCGCGCTGCGCCCGCAGCGCCGCCGCCTTGAGCGGCCGCCGCCGCCGCGTCGCGACGCGCAGCCAGCGCGCCCAGCGCGGCTCGCGCAGGATCTCGGTCGGAAGCGGCTCGTCGATTCCGTATGCCTTCTCGACGTCCCGCAGAAGCGCGACGTGGCCGGGGTCGAGCACGAGCAGCACGATGTCGAGGTCCGGGCGCTCCAGCCGCAGCGCGCACGCGACCGGCGCCGTATGGAACAAGTGATGCGGCTCGCCGAGGTAGACGAAGCCGACGCGCATCCGCCGCGGGTCTTCCGGCGGGCAATCCGCCGAAGCCGAAGGTTCGAGCGCCCGGGAAGCGTCGTGCACTGGCGGGTCCGCTGGAGGATTGACCGCGCGCGAACGTCCCACCCGCGCGCAGCCGCGTCAACCGAGCGAACGCCGCGCCGTCAATTCACCTGCAAGCCGTAGATCCGCTGCGCGGTCGTTTGCAGCACCTTCGCGAGCACCGCCGCGGGAATTCCCGCGAGCGCCTTCTCCGCGTACAGCCGCGGATGGGTGCCGGCGCTCGCGGGCCCCGGGGCCTGACAAGTCGGATGCGGATAGTCCGTCTCGAACAGGATGTTGTCAGGGAACAGCTCGATCGCCTTCGCGACGCCCGCCTCTTCGAACCAGAAGCTCGCGTAGATCTGGCGGCGGAAATACTCGCTCGGCAACAGGTCGTACTCCGGATGCTCCTCGCGCACGCCGTTGTTCTTCCACTGCCAGTCGAGCGATTCCATCAGGTACGGGATCCAGCCGACGCCGCTCTCGACGGAGACGAGCGGCAGTTTCGGGAAGCGGTGCGGGATGCCGGAGAGGATCAGGTCTCCGATGCAGCGCGCGTTCTCGAGCGTCGCCATGCTGGAGACGCGCGCGAAGTTCGCCTTCACGCCGATGTTCGCCGGGTCCTTGAAGTCGTCGGCGAGGCTGCCGCCGCCGATGTGGAAGCTGATCGACATGCCGGCCTCTTGCGCGGCGGCCCAGATCGGATCCCAATGCTTGTCGCGCAGGATCGGCGCGCCGTGGTCCTGCGGCTGATTGCAGAAGAGGAGCGCTTTGTAGCCCTTCGCTGCGCAGCGCTCGATCTCGCGCACGCTCGCCGCGACGTCCCAGAACGGCGTCGCCATCACCGGCACGAGCCGGCGCAGGTCCGCGCTCGACCACTCGAGCAGGAAGTCGTTGTAGGCGCGCACGCACTCGAGCATCAGCTCGGGCTCGCCGAGGCGCAGGAAGCCGCCCGCGCCGAAGCCGCCGACGTTCGGGTAGAGCACGTTGCCCCAGATCTTCTCTTCATCCATTAGGGCGAGCCGCGCCTTCGCGTCGAACATCGCCGGCGGGATGTCGTCGTAGGTCTTCCGCATGTCGGGGAACGAGCCGGTGTGGCCGGCCGCGGAGTAGGCGCCGGGCATGCCCACCGGCTTGTCGCCGATGAACCAGAGGTCGGTGCCGTTGACGCGCTTCACGTGCGGCACGCGCTCGCCCCACTTGCTCGCCACCCGGCTCGTCCAGACGTCGGCGGGCTCGGTGATGTGGGTGTCGATGTCGATGACGCGGTAGCGCTCGAAGAGGGGTGCCGTCATGCGCCACAACGTAGGTCAGGAGTCGGGCGTGAACAGCCAGTGGTACCCGCCCAGCACCTCGCGTTCGCCTTCGCGGGCCCGGAGCTGGAGCAGGTAGCGCGTGCCCGGCGCGAGTGCGGAGAG